>CBDUQI010000043.1:0-33832 GCA_965369325.1 uncultured Gammaproteobacteria bacterium | reverse complement strand
ACCCGGTCGACGACGCGGTTACGCCCTTCTGCTTTGGCTTGGTACAGGCGTTCATCGGCAATCTTGAGCAGCTCTTCAAGGCTGTGCTCAACGCCCAATTGCGCTAGCCCGATGCTTACCGTTACCTGCTCCAGCCCTTCTATCTGGGGCCATTGAGCATGTTCGATAGCAGCGCGCAGTTCTTCACAAAGCGATGCGGCAGCGGCGAGTCGCGTCTGCGGGAATGCTAGCAGAAATTCATCGCCTCCGTAGCGGGCGATGACGTCGCCCGCGCGGCAACGATCGGTGAGGATTTCGCCGATGCGCGCCAGCACGGTGTCGCCGGCCGCATGCCGGTGACTGTCGTTGATGCTCTTGAATCCGTCGATGTCGACCAGTGCGACGGTCAGGCGCAGGCCGTAGCGGCGGCAGTTTTGCAGTTCCCGTTCCACCTGGTCATCGGCATAGCGCCGATTGTAAAGGCCGGTGAGCTTGTCGCGGGTTGCCTGGCGTTCCAGTTCGTAGGATTTTTCACGCAGTTCAAGTGTGCGCGCTTCAACAGTGCTCTCTAGATGTCGGCGCATCATGGCAAACTGACGAATGGCCAGCATGCCCGCACCGAGCACCGTCAGCAGCAATGCGACCACGGTCGGCTCCATGCGGCTGAACACGATCGCCACCAACACTCCGACCAGGCCCGACATCAACTCCATACTGGTGCCGAAGACGCTGAAGACTTTGGTCGGCTTGCGCCCGCGCATGGCGAACACAATCATCATCCCGAGGTCGTTGAAGAACTGCAGCGACAGCGTGAGCACTAGCAGCGGCCAGATGGCGGCGAAGCTGAGCGTCTGCACCGGAATGTCGCCGCCCAGGCCCAGGTAGGTGAATCCACTGGCGAGAATCATCAGCGTCATCAACCCGGCGTTGTGCATGGAGGCGACCAGCACGGAACTGGGCGGCTCGCCCAGGCGTAGCCGATGCCAGGGGTAAATGAACGAGGCGATAAAATGGATGATCGCCGCGTGGATCGGCCCTAGCACCAAAATACTGGCCACGTGCCCCACACGATCGAAAGAGATATGGCCAAAACTGGCGTGAGGGAAGCCGACCGCAATGGTGAAAAGTGCGAACGGCAGGAAAAACAGATACACCCGGTAGCCGTCGGTCGGTGCCTGAGCGCCGGTTTGCAAAACGAGCACCGCCAGACATACCAGCGCCACGCCCAGCATCACCACTACATACGCAATGTAGGGGGCCCGAATCTCGGTCCCGGTCTCAGGTGAAATTTCCTCGGGTTGCGACTCCATCGCGGGTGAATCCTCCCTGCGCGGCTTCCGGGGAAGTCTGGGCATTAGGTCAAACGAAAGCAACCGCTCTACGCGATTTCGGTGGCAAAGTGTGACGTAGTTCCGGAAATATCACTTTCAGAAGCAACTGCTTAGCCCTGATAGGGCGCTGTTTTTGTGGCCATTATGTCGCTCTGGCAGCGTCTGACGTTGCCCCCCGTGAGTGGGGGCCATTGGCTAAGGAAGTACAACGGGTGGGGGGCTAGTACTCCCACCAGACTTGCTGCCACCAAGCCAAAAATTCGTCGTAGTCAATCTGCCCATCACTGTTGGTGTCGATCATCGAGAAGCCTTCGGCCGCCTGCTGCATCCCGGAGTCGGGCGAGAGAATGCGAAGCAGGCTGGAGAACTCTTTGAAGTCGATCTTACCGTTGCCATCGGTGTCGGCGAATTCGAAATTCTCTTTGATTATGGCCAGCGTCTCTTCGGGTATAGGCTTCATCAGGGATCCTTGTTATCAGCGCAACGCTTAAGGTGCCGGCCGATCCAGTGCGTGTTCAAAGTCCCGGATTTTATCGCTCACGGGCGCCTCAGGATAGACCTCCCGAAAAGCAGCCAGTGTCGCCTGTGCCAGATGCACCTCGCCAGCGGCGATCACCTGCTCAATAATGCTCATCCAGTCATCCGGCCGCGGCCCGTCGCCAGTGCCTGCTGCTATTGGTTGCTGTCCCCTGTCGGACGAGGGTTTTGCGGCCTCGGTGGCCGACCCTTGAGCGGCGCTGAAGGTCGCCACCTGCGCCTGGCGGTACTCACGGTCGTTGAGGAATGCGGCGAGGATCTGTTGCTGATCGTGGCCGAGGTTTTCCCACACCGAGCCGGAAAGCACTGCGTGGGCGGTAGGCATCGCGGGTTCTGCGGCGGTTGTGCGCGCGGCCGTTGCGGGCGCCTCGCGCTGTATTTGGCGGGCCGGTTGCGCATCGAAGGGCGGCGCGGGCGCGGGCGCCGCGACGTCCGAGCCCAGTTTAGCGGGTGCCGGCTGCGAGTAAGCGTCTGCAACCTGTTCCGCCTCGCCCTGCAATATCGCCATGGCCTCGGAGGCCAACGCGGGCTTGGGGGCGATCGCCGGTTCGGGGTCAACTGGATGCTCGGTGTCCCGCCCTTGCGCAATCGCGGCAAGCTCCTCGCGACGCTCCCGCGAGCGGGTGCGCCGGGGCCCGGCATCCACCGCCGGTGGTGTGGCAGGCGCGGCTGCGAGCCTTTCCGCCATCTGCTTTTTGTGCACCAGGTTATCGCTTTCGCTGAAGTCATTGGCAGCGCCCTGCGCCGTGCTGGTGTTGTCCAGCCGGGCGGATGAGGCAGTGGCAGGCGCCTCGGACGGGGACAAATCAGGGCTCAGTGCCAGCTCCATCACCACCCCTGCGCACAGGGCAAGTACGGCCGCGCCAGTGGCAACAGGCCACCACTGTCGGGGTATCAGCACGGGCCAGCGCCATAACTTATTGGCTTTGCTGGCGGTCGTGCCGGTTCCAAGTGGTTTGCGCGCTTCGGCCTGGATGACCTTATCCAACTCGCTGCCCGGCCATTGCGGCGGTTGTGCGTGATAGCTGTGTGACAGCTCGCTGTCACCTGCCAGGTAGGCCTCAAATTGCTCATCGCTCAGCGTGGGGGCCTGGCCATCATCGCTCTGCGTTTTGGCGAGCGCAGGGTCGGCGGCTGGATCGCCGGCTGGATCGCTGGGGTTGCGCGGGTTACGGGGGGTGTTCATGCAGTCTCCTTAACGGCATGCAGCCGGTCTCGCAATCGGGCCACTGCGTAGCGCAAGCGGCTCTTGGCCGTTTCCCGGCCAACGCCGGTGACCTGCGCAATTTCCTCTAGCGAAAGCCCGGCTTCCTCGCGCAGCAAAAATGCTTCGCGTTGGGCCTCGGGCAAGGCCCTTAGCTGGGCACAAATCTGCTCGCCAGCGGCCATCAAATCGGCCCTGTGTTCTGGCCCGCTGGTGGCCGGTTGCTGTAACTCATCGGGATCAGCGTCGCCTGGCTGGTCGCCGGGGCGCCGCTGATTGCCTCGCCAGTGGTCTACCTGGCAGCTGTGCGCCAGGGTGTAGAGGTAGGTGTTGAATTTGGCGCTTGGCTGATACCGCGCGCGCTGGCGGATCAGGCGCAGCCACAGTTCCTGGAACAGCTCCTGCGCCGTCTCGCGGCTGTGCGGGTTGTGGCGCAGGAAGTAGCGGAACAGGGCGCCTTTGTGGCGCCCGTACAGGGTATCGAACGCCGCTGCGTCACCACGTTGGTAACGGAGCATGAGTTCGGTGTCCTCTGGCGCCATTGGCATGGCGCTCAGAGTACGCGAATTCGGGCCGCCGGGGCAGACCCGTGCCTCGCTCACCGGGTGGTCTGCGCGATCGCTTGATCGCGCCCGGCCTGATCGCGCTTGGTTAGTGCCTGCGCTTGCCCGAGCAGTTGCAAAAACTCTTCACGGTAACCGTGCGGGTCCTGCGCCACTGCGCCGTGCGCCAGGTGCATCACCTGCTCGTAACCAAACCCGCCCAGGTGCTTTGCATCGCGCAGTTGCTGGGCAAATGCCGCCACAGCGGCCGCGAAGCGCCAGTTGTCAGTGGTGCGACTTGCCGGCCGCTCATCCCGTGCAAACACCGGGTGCTCGATCAGTTTGCTGGGGGCATCCAGATCGGTGCCGGCATCTTTGTAACGCAGGCGAACAAACGCGAGCTCGCCGGTGCTCTGGCCGCGAGGGTCGGACTGTGCCGGCGCGCCGTAGCGTAGCGGGTCCACTGCCTGCGCCGAACTGCCGAGCGGGGTGATTTCATACAGCGCGGTGACGCTGTGCCCTGCGCCAATGTCGCCGGCATCCACTTTGTCGTTGTTAAAGTCCTCGCGCGCCAGCAGGCGGTTGGTGTAGCCCACCAGACGGTACTCCGCTACGTAAGCAGGATTAAACTCAACCTGGATCTTTACATCCCGCGCAATGGTTTGAAGGGTGCCGGAGATCTCCTGCACCAGTACTTTGCGCGCTTCGCGTGAGGAGTCGATGTACTGATAATTGCCGTTACCCGCGTCGGCCAACTGCTCCATCAGATGATCGTTGTAGTTGCCGCCGCCAAAGCCCAGCGTGGTCAGTGCCACGCCGCCCTGGCGCTCCCGTTTTACCAGATCGATTAGGGCCTGGAAGTTAACCGTGCCGACGTTAAAGTCGCCGTCGGTGGCCAACACGATGCGATTGATGCCGCCCTCGATAAACGCTTCATGCGCCAGATCGTAAGCCAGGCGGATGCCGTCTGCGCCGTTGGTGGAGCCTCCTGCGCTGAGCCGGTCCAATGCTTCTAGAATGCGGCGTCGGTCGGTGCCTTCGGTGGGGGGTAGCACGAGGCCACTGGCGCCAGCGTAAACCACAATCGAGACGCTGTCGCGTGCTTGCAGTTGCCCGGTCAGCAGGCCAAATGCCTGCTTGAGCAGGGGCAGTTTGTTAGCTGCGCGCATCGAGCCGGACACATCAAGCAGGAACACCAGATTGGCCGGTTTGCGCGCATGGCTCTCAAGTACTTTGCCCTGCACCCCAATCTGCATCAGCAGTTTGTCTGCAGCCCAGGGTGAGGGGGCGAGCTCGGTGTGTAATGCGAACGGCCGCGCTTCCCCGCGCGGCGGCGCATAGCTGTAGTCGAAGTAGTTGATCATTTCCTCAATCCGCACGGCGTCCGAAGGCGGTAGCCGGCCCTCGTTGAGGATGCGGCGCACATTGGCGTAGGCCCCAGTGTCTACATCGATGCTGAAGGTGGATACCGGCGCTTCGCTAACCCGCTTGATCGGGTTGGTGTCGTCGTGCGCGTAGTTCTCCCGATCGACCTCCGGCGGCATCGCCGTGGGTGAGGTAATGACGCTCGACGACAGGCGGGCTAGTTGCTCTGGCGCTACCCGGCTGCGCGATTCCACATTCAGCATCTTCTTCGCATCAGCCGTGTCTGCTCGCTGAACGTCGGCGCCGAGGATGGTGGGTGCTATCGGCGCGCTCGCCACAGCGTCGTCGGGCCTCTGCCGCATGAGCACCCGTGGTGCGTCCTGCTCAGTCGCATCCGTGAGCGTCTGGTTTGCGGCCTGCTGTTCACGACTGGCCTGCTCGCCGGCGCAGGCGCACAGTACGGTTGTAGCGCCCAATATGGCCCATTGACGCAGGCTGATGATTCTGCGTCGGGGGCTCTGTTGGGTGGAAAGAAATCTCATATCCGTCTCCTGTTGATGGGGCAGGGGTGCTTGCGGATATAAACGTCGGTGGGCGTCGAATGGGGTTAGAACAGGAGAAAGTCATTACACATTAGAGGGTTAACAAACCGTGACAGCCAGTTGCTTGCAATTCGATCGTTAGGTGTTATAGTTGACTACAACAGTAGCCCACTTGGAGGGCGTGCCCGCCCCCGACAAACGGTCGCGGCGGGTTCCTCCAGGCGCCGCGGCAGGTCGCCCGGCAAGCGTCCAGAGGTGGTGGCCAGCCATTGTCTGATCGCGCGTAACACTGGGCTCATCTATCACGTTAGGTGACGAGCAGAGCATGGACCCAAAATGGAATGACACACAGCCGATCTACCGGCAACTACGAGATCGCGTGGTGACCATGATCCTGGAGGGTGTGGTGAAGGACGGTGACGCGCTGCCATCAGTACGCCAGGTTGCGGCCGAGTATCAGCTTAATCCGCTCACCGTACTAAAAGGCTACCAGGCGTTGGTGGATGAGGAGCTGGTGGAGAAAAAACGCGGTCGCGGCATGTACGTTAAGGAAGGCGCGAATACAGCGCTGATGGCGGACGAACGGCGTAAGTTCGTCGAACAGCAGTGGCCCGAGGTTGCGGCCACCATCAAGCGGTTGGGGCTGGAGCCGGCTGAGTTGGTGGCAGACCTAGATGCTGCTGCGCAGCGCTATACCGACAAAACCAAACATGTGCCTACTGCCAATGGTGCCGCTCGCGACAGCAAGGCCAAGGGGCAGAAAGCCTCAGGCCAGAAAAAATCCAAAGACGGCAAGTCAGGCCAAAGCAAGTCAGGCAACAAGCGCGCGGCGGGCAAGGACGAGGGCGAGCCTGAGGCAAGCGCGCGCAAATCAAGTCAATCCGGGGGCAGCGACGATGAGAGCAATTAGCGCGGCGGGGAGGTACAGCCGTGGGTGAGATAATTCAGGCGCAGGGGTTAACCAAGCGTTTTGGCCGCCATACGGCAGTGGACGACGTCAGTTTTTCTGTGGCCGCCGGGCGCATTGTCGGGCTGATCGGCCCGAACGGCGCTGGGAAGACCACGGTCTTGCGCAGCGTTTTGGGGTTGTGTCCGTTTGAAGGGCAGTTGCAGGTGCTGGGGTTGGATCCCTATCGCCAGCGCGACCAGTTAATGCAGCAGGTGTGCTTTATCGCCGATGTCGCGACCTTGCCGTCTTGGTTGCGAGTAGATCAATCAATTGAGTTCCTGAGCAAAGTGCACCCGCGTTTCAGCGCGGAGCGCGCGCGCGGGTTTTTACAGAAGACCGAGATCGACAGTTCGGCCCGTGTCCGCCACCTGTCCAAGGGCATGATCGTGCAGTTGCACCTCTCGCTGGTGATGGCGATTGATGCGCGATTGCTCATTTTGGATGAGCCCACGCTGGGGCTGGATCTGCTTTATCGTAAGAATTTCTACGAGGCTTTGCTGACCGACTATTTCGACGCGCAGCGCACGATTCTGGTCACCACCCATCAGGTGGAGGAAATTGAGCGCATTCTGACGGATGTCATGTTTATCCGCCGCGGCCGGCTGGTGTTGGATGCGACGATGGAGCAGGTTGACGACCAGTTTGCCGAGGTGCTGGTACACCCCGACCAGGTGCAGGCGGCTGAGCAGCTTGGGCCGGTGCATCAGCGTGAGCTGTTTGGCAAACGCCTGTTTCTGTTCGAAGGCGTTGAGCGCGAGCAGTTACATGCCGTGGGTGAGGTGCACCGCCCCAGTATCGCCGATTTGTTTGTAGCTAAGATGCAGGGGGTGGCGGCATGAGCGGCGATGTTGCATACGCGCCCACCGAGGCGCTCTCGCAGGAGACGCGTGTCAGCTCCCCGCAGGTGTTTTCCACCCTGATGCGACGGGAATTCTGGGAGCACCGCTCTTTCTGGCTGGTTCCGCTGATTCTGGCTGCCCTGGTTGTGCTTTGTACGGTCGCCGCGTTGATTACCGCGTGGGTGCAACATGGCCCGGAACTGCGTGCTGCGGCCGGTCAGATTGATGCTATGCCCAGCCAGGAGGCAGCCGCTATGTGGTCCGCTGCCATGCTGGGCATCGCCATGCCGTTTAATGCCGTGTTCGCATTTCTGGCGGCGTTCTACCTGCTAGATGCGCTGCATGCTGAACGCAAAGATCGTTCGGTGCTGTTCTGGAAGTCGTTGCCGGTGTCCGACACGCAAACCGTGTTGTCCAAGTTTGTGACCGCAATGGTGGCGCTGCCAATGATATTTCTGGCCGCTGCGCTTGGCTCGCTACTGATCGTCGCCGTTTTTGTCAGCATCGGGCTGCCGTTTATGGGCGCCAGTCCGTTCGCGTTACTGGTCTCGCCGGTGCCCATCATCAAATCCCTATTGATGTTGCTGTACGGCGTGCTGGCGCAGTCTCTGTGGTATGCGCCGGTGGCGGCGTGGCTGTTGCTCGCATCTTCGTTCGCCCGCGGTTGGCCCATTATGTGGGCGCTGCTGCCCCCGCTGGCGCTGATCCTGATTGAGACACTGGTGCTGCGCACCGATGTGATTGCCTCGTCGATCAGTGAGTATTTCGGGCGATTCCGACACGCATTCGACCCAGGCAGCGATGGCTGGGGCAACACCCATATCTCGATGAATCATCAGGGGCTGACGGTGAACGGCGGTACGGTACAGGACGGGTTGCTTCCGCTGGCCAATCCGGCAGGATTGTTCGGGTCCCCAGCGTTGTGGGTGGGGCTGGCAATGTCCGTCGCCTTCCTGGCTGCCGCGATTTATATGCGCCGCCATCGCGAGGCACTTTAATCAGTTAGTACCCTCTCGGCGGGTCTGCAATAATACCGCCGATGAAACTCGACGATTTCCAGACGGCGCCCTCCCCCAGGCGCATGCGCATCTTTGCTGCTGAGAAAGGCCTGAGCATCCCCACGCGGGCCGGTCGATCTGCGCGGCCGCGGCGGCGAGCAGTTGGCCTCCGAGTACGCCTCGCGCAGCCCACCTCCTGTGGTGCGCATGCTGGAGCTGGCCGATGGCACTTGCCTGACAGAGTCCTGGGCTATTCTCCGCTATCACGAGCTTACTTATCCGCAGCCGAATCTGGCGCGCTGGTACCAAATGGTGAAAGCGCCTGCGAGCGCGGATGCTTGAGTCTGGTTTGAATTATTCGGCGCTTCCGCTCTGGCGAGGCGCTCTGTTTAGCGTGTTAATAACGGGTGCAACTTGATGCAGTACAAACAAAAATTGCCGCGCTCGCGCCGGCGCGGTGGTGCGAGATTTCGCTGCCGGGGGATGGCCCTGGGCGGGCTGGCGTTGATCGCGCTGGCGGCCTGCTCCGATCAGGCCGAGCAGGACAGCGCGCACGAGGCGTTCGCCTCGACTTACCAGCGGTTACCAGCGCAGACCGTCCTGATTACCAATGCCACTATCCTGACCGGCACTGGCGAGCAGATTGACGGTGGCAGTATTTTGCTGGAAAACGGGCGCATTGCGGCGGTGGGCGAAAAAGTTCGCGCGCCGCGTGATGTGGAGGCGATGGATGCCAACGGCAAATGGGTGACCCCTGGCATTATTGACGTACATTCGCATCTGGGCGTGTATCCCAGCCCAGGCGTAAAGGCGCATTCCGACGGCAACGAGGCCACCGGGCCGGTCACCGCGGAGGTGTGGGCGGAGCATTCGGTCTGGCCACAAGACCCGGGCTTCATCACTGCACTGGCCGCAGGCGTCACCTCGATGCAGGTACTGCCCGGCTCTGCCAACCTGATCGGCGGGCGTGGTGTCACGCTCAAGAACGTGCCGGCACGCACCATGCAGGAGATGAAATTCCCGGGCGCTCCGCACGGTTTGAAGATGGCGTGCGGGGAGAATCCCAAGCGCGTCTACGGCGCGAAAGGCTCGGCGCCCAGCACTCGCATGGGCAACGTGGCGGGTTATCGCAAAGCGTGGATTGAGGCACAGGAGTACCTGCACAAGCAGGAAGCGGCTGCCGAGGGTGGCGGTGAACCACCGCGCCGCGATCTGCGCCTGGAGACCCTGGCCGGGGTGCTTAAGGGCGAGATTCTGGTGCACAACCATTGTTACCGCGCGGACGAGATGGCCGTGATGATGGAGATTGCCGAGGAGTTCGATTACAAAGTTACCGCCTTCCACCACGCGGTTGAGGCGTTCAAAATCGCCGATTTGCTGGCTGAGCACGGCGCCTGCGCGGCCATGTGGGCGGATTGGTGGGGCTTTAAACTGGAAGCCTACGACTCGGTGCGTGAGAACATCCCGATGGTGGACAAGGCTGGGGCTTGCGCGATTGTTCACTCGGACTCCCAGTATGGTATTCAGCGTCTGAATCAGGAAGCGGCGAAAGCGATGGCCTCGGCACAACGGGCCGGTATGCAAGTGACGCGCGCGCAGGCGATGACCTGGCTGAGTGCCAATCCGGCCAAGTCGTTGGGCATTGAGGATCAGACCGGCACGCTGGAGGTGGGCAAGATGGCCGACGTGGTGCTGTGGGACGGTGATCCGTTCAGCGTTTACAGTCATGCGCAGCAGGTTTACGTGGACGGCGCGCTCGTGTACGACCGTGAGGACCCTGCCAGGCAACCTAAGACCGATTTCATGTTGGGGCTGTTGCCGGTTCACGTAGGGGGCGAGCAATGAAAAATTCAATCAAACAACGCAGCGCCCTGCATGGGTTGATCGTGGGCCTGTGCTTTGGCCTCACGGCCTTTGGGGCGCAGGCGGATACCGTGGCGATTGTTGGGGCTGATGTACATACAATGGGCCCGCGCGGCGTGCTTGAGAATGCCACTGTCCTGATCGAGGACGGGCGCATCCGCTCAGTCGCAGTGGATGTCGACATACCGTCTGATGCGACGCGTATCGATGCGAACGGGCGGGTGGTAACACCCGGCTTATTCGATCCGTACAGTGGGCTGGGGTTGGTAGAGGTTTCGTTGTCCGAAGGTACCGTGGACAGAGGCCAGACCGGCGAGCGTTTCACCGCAGCGTTTGATGTGTCACTGGCATTGAATCCACGTTCGACGCTGCTGCCGATCACTCGGGTAGAAGGGGTGACACGTGCGTTCGTGGCGCCCGCACCTGGCCAGTCGGCTGTGAGCGTGATCAACGGGCAAGGCGCGCTAGTGCAACTGGGCGATGCATCAGGATTTGTGGTGCAGGCGCAGGCGGGGTTGTGTGTGACGCTGGGCGAGTATGGGGCGCAGATTGGCGGCGGTTCGCGCGTAGGCGCCGCGTTGCAATTGCGCGAGCTGTTGCAGGATGCCTCCGACTACGCCGAGCACCGCCCGGCGTTCGAGCGCGGCTCGCGGCGCGTGTATGCCGCCAGTCGCCTCGACCTTGAGGCCGCCAGCGGCTTGCTTGGATCGTCCATGCCACTGATGGTTAGCGCCGAACGAGCCAGCGATTTGATCGCGGCGATTGCACTGGCCGATGAGTTTGATCTGCAATTGGTGTTGGTCGGTGCCGCCGAGGCGTGGATGGTGGCGAAGGAGATCGCGGCGGCGGACGCTTCGGTCATTCTCAATCCCATTGTGAACCTGCCTGACCGATTCGAAAGCCTGGGTTCGCGCGCGGACAATGCGGCACTATTGCATAAGGCAGGTGTGCAGTTTGCGTTTGCGAACTTTGATACGCACAACGCGCGCAACATCAAGCAGGTCGCAGGCAATGCGGTTGCCGCGGGTCTTTCGTGGGAGGCCGCGCTTGAAGCGATCACGATTGCGCCGGCGAAAATTTTCGGTCAGGATCGCGACTATGGGCGCTTGGCGCCTGGGTACAGCGCCGATGTGGTGGTGTGGAGCGGCGATCCGCTGGAGGTAACCACCTTTGCTGATATCGTGTTTATTGAAGGCGAGCGTATCGATATGACCACTCGCCAGACCCTGTTACGGGATCGTTATCTGAAACTGGATGGCGACTGGCCGCCCGCTTACCAATGAGCTAAAGCGCCCATTGCACCCGGTGCCCACCATTGCGACTTGCACGGTGAGCACCGGGCGCGGTGGGCCAGCGCTGCGCCGGCTACTGGAGTGCTAATACATGTCCGGATTTATCGTGCGCCTAATGATCACCGCCTCGGGCCTGGCAACCGCCGCATGGTTGCTGGACGGTGTGCAGATCAGTGGCTTTTTCACGTTGGTGTTCTCTGCCATTTTGCTCGGCGTTATTAATGCGACGTTGCGCCCGATTGCGTTTTTTCTGACCTTGCCCATCACGATAATTACCCTTGGCATGTTCGTGTTGTTGTTGAATGCTGCGATGCTTGGTCTAGTGGCGTGGCTGATGCCGGGGTTTAGTATTCACAGCCTGTTTTCAGGCATCGCTACCTGGATGATTGTGAGTGCGATAAGTTGGCTGGGCTCGTTGTATATCGGCCCCGATGCGCGTTATGAGTTTCTGGTGCGCAAGCGCACTTAGCAGCATGTTGAAAAATCTCGGTCGGCACGATACGACGTTGGCATGACCAAAAGTGCTCATGTACGACGTGTGCATTCCGCATTTTTCGGCCATTCCCGCCTTGCCTCGCACTCGCCTAAGGCTTTAGTGGATATTACCGCTGCCTTCTCATCAGCTGACGTGGATGTCGTTAAGAAACTCCATCACCTGTCGTCGCAATGCCCCCGAACGCCCGCCCAGTGCCAGCGAGGCCTCGTGCACGCTTTGCGCTGCGGCAGTGGTGACGTCCGCGGCGCGACCTAGCTCGCGCAGCTCGCTAACCGCCGCCAGCAGCGTCTGTTGCGCTTGCTCCAGGGCGTACTGCACGCTGTTGACCGCGCCGGTTTGCTCGGTCTCTTTCTGCCCCATCATGTGAGCCAGCTTGCCAATGGCATCGACTGACTGGCTTATTTGCACGATCGCGTTAACCGCATTGTCATTGGCGACCTGCACATCGGAGATCTGTGCCTCAATGTCACCGGTGGCCTGCGCTGTGCGTGTGGCCAGCAACTTAACCTCTTTGGCGACAACGGCGAATCCACGGCCGGCTTCCCCGGCGCGTGCGGCCTCGATGGTGGCATTAAGTGCCAGCAAATTGGTTTGACGTGCGATCTCATTGATCAGCTTCACGACGGCACTAATCTGATTGACGCCGGCCGACAGAGTGGCCATGCGATTGTTTGAGTCCTGCGCTTGCAGATCAATCTGGCCCAGTAACTCGCGCCGTTCGTGGGCCGCCCTGGCGACCTCGTCAAATACCCGTACCAGATCGTTTACATTGTTGGTTGCATCGCCCAGATGGTTGTTGGCGTCGTGGGTGCGTTGGGTCACCAGCCCGACCGCCTCGTGCGTGTGGGCGGCGGTGGCGCGCATGTCCTGGGAGTCGTGTTCCAACACCCTGGAGCTGCTCTGGATATGCTCGGCTACGGTCTTCACCGTGTTTTCGAAAGAGGTAGCCAACTGCAAGCGCCGGGTAACCACCTCCCAGGTAAGCATTGCGCCGCAGTACACGCCGGTATCATCATCAATCGCTCGAAGATCGATATCAACAATCTCCTCACCAAACCGTAGCCGTTCACGCAACGGAAGTTCCGTCGCGTCAGTGAGGTTCGGCGCTGACACCCCGCACGCCCGAAATACAATATCCAGCGGCTGATTGATAACCTGCTCAAACGCCAGCCCAATCTGTGGCAGCAGTTTGCGCAGGCTGCTTTTGCCCTGGATATTCACGTACGACACCGCATAGTTGTCGTCGACGCCTACCCAAAGGATGGGTGATGGTACGTGTTCCAGCATACGCATGGCGGACTCAAACCATTGCTTCCAACGAATCATCTCCTGATAGTTGGCGCTTTCCCGTACCGGTTCAATGTGTTCTGCTGGAGTACTCATGCTTGTCCTGAGGTTGTGCCTCGCGTCCTGTGCGAGCCAAAAAGCTCGACACTGCCCAGTTTGTGCCCACTGACCATTTGCTCTGCGTAGGTCTGCTCGCGGGCGCGAATGACTGCCGCCTCGGTACTAGGTAACCGTTTCATCTGTACCTGCCCGGAGTGTGGGAAGTAGCGCAGTTTGCGCGGATATGTTTCGCCAACATCCTGATTGGCCAGTTGCAAGTTCTCTACGCCCAGGTACTGTTTGACGAACTCGATATTCTGGGCACCAATGTCGTTGTCGATACCCAGTACGTTAGCTCCGCCAAATATCTTGATCTCCAGGCGTGACTTGCTGCCTCCCAGTTTAAGAATGTTGTTGATCAGCTGCTCCATGGCGAAACTGCCATAGCGCGCACGGGCCAGTTCTCCCAGATGCTGGGTGCAGGTGCCTGGAAGCATGAAGTGATTCATGCCGCCCAGCCCGACTTGTGGGTCGCGGATACAGGCAGCGATGCATGATCCGAGCACTGCGCCGAGCATCTCCTTTTTGCGCGTGACGTAGTAGCCACCAGGCGCGATGTTGACCGCATTCATTTTTCTGATCGGATCCCAGTATTGACGCACCGTTGGCGCATCAAGGTCTATGTGCGCTTGCACTGCAGGCCTCCTCACGCCCCTTCCCGGCGTTTGTAAATCGTACGGTCTGCGATCTCGTACTGACGGGTCACGCCAAACAACGATTCAGCGTGTCCGATCATCAGGTGACCGCCAGTCGGCTGTATGGTGGCGAAGCGCTCGATCAGGTTTTTTTGAACCGCCTTGTCAAAGTAGATCATAACGTTGCGGCAAAAAATCACGTCGACCATTTCTGTGAATGGCCAGGGTTTGATCAGATTCAGCGGCTGGAACTCAATCAGGTTTCTAACCGCCGGTTTCACCCGTACAAGACCCGCCTGCGAGCCCGTACCCTTCAGAAAATAGCTCTTCACCTGCTCGCGTAATACGGAAATTTCATCAAGTCTGTACACGCCTTCGCGAGCGGTTTCCAATACTTGTTTGTCGATATCGGTGGCAATAATTTTGACGTCCCAGCCACTCAGAAGCTGCTCGCATCCGAGCAGCGTAATGGCAATTGAATACGGCTCTTCACCGGACGCGCAACCGGCGCTCCAAATGCGAAGTCGTTTCTCCCCGGCCCGTCGTGCCAGCAGTTTCGGCAGGAGAGCGCTTCGCAGATAGTCAAAGTGATGCCGCTCGCGCATGAACGAGGTGACGTTAGTGGTGATCGCGGAGGCGAAGTGTTCCAACTCAATGCCGTCGTTGCAGGTAAGTAGCGCGACGTATTGCTCAAAGCTGCGCAGACCAATGTTGTGCATGCGTCGGCAAAGGCGATGATTCAGCGCCTCTCGCCGGCTCCAGTCCAGGCGAATGCCGGCATACTCATGGACAAAACGCTTTAGTTTTTCAAATTGCGCATCACTGAGGCTGGGAGGAGTGTTGTTGGCTGTGGTATTCAGCACTAAAACATCTCAACTTCCAGTGGTATCCGACCAGCATGGTGATTGGCCGGCAGGCGATACTCCAGCGCGTCCCAGGCGTGTTTGTCATCGCGCAGTGCGGGGTTGGCGAGGAGCATGATAATACCCGCGATCAACTGTTCGGTGCCCACCAAGCGTTGGGAGATTCGATCAAATGCCTGGCACGGCGTTAGCAGCTCATCTAGTGAGCCTTGCGTACTGGCGGAGTCCAACTGGGACATGGCCGCCATCAGTTCGGCGACTGCGTCGCTGGATTCGCAGTGCGTCATCAGCAACTGGCGTGCCGCAGTGTTGAGTGCATCGTTGAGCAACGCTACCCACTGGGGGTCGGGCAATTGATTCGTTTCCAACTATGGCTCCTCGCCCGATTCGAGCAGTTGAGTTAACCCAGCCAGTTTTAGCGAGCGCACCACTGCATCAGAGGCGTTGACCAAACGCGGACGGATCTGTACCAACTCGTTCGATGTGGCGCCAAGCAATAGCTGCAGGGCACTGCAGTCGATGCGCTCGACCGATGAGCCATCAATGATGAGCGACTCCGTATTGCTATGTTGCAGCAGTTCATCACACAAACGTTGCGCGTTGGAGATGCTGCAGTCGGCAGGTAAAAAAATAGTGTTCATCGGGGAGGTCATCTAGAATTCCTCCCACCCCTGGGCCATGTCGGTTACTCCGGTGCTAGGTGTTGCCGGTTGGGGCGCCCAGGGCCGCTTCGGGCCGCGTCGTTCAGTGAACCCGGGCGCACCCGGGCGCGCCACGGTATCGTTGACGGTGCGGGCAAGCGCCCTGACGGCATCGCGTTCGCCGTGTCGCACGTGCCGACTCAGCATGTTGGTCAGATCGCTGGCCTGGGAACTCAACGCCTCGCTGGCGGCGGCGGCCTGTTGCACCAAAGCCGCATTTTGCTGGGTTAGGTCATCCATCTGCATCACAACCCGATTGACCGATTCAATGCCAGAGGCCTGATCTCGGGTGGCCGAGCTGATGCCACTGACGATATCGGTTACCTGCTCAACCGCGTTTAGTATGTCTTTCAGACTGTTGCCCGAGGCATCAACGAGCTGCGTGCCCTTGTTTAACGTACGTGCGCTCTCATCAATTAGGTTTTTAATCTCGCGCGCAGCCTGCGCGCTGCGTCCGGCCAGGTTGCGCACCTCGCTGGCCACAACGGCAAAGCCGCGGCCTTGCTCGCCTGCCCGTGCGGCCTCGACGGCTGCATTCAATGCCAGCAGATTGGTCTGGAAGGCGATTTCGTCAATCACTCCGGTAATGGCGGCGATCTTATCGCTGGAGGTGCTGATCTCGCTCATGGCGTTCACCGCATCGGCGACGATACGCCCACCTTCCTGTGCTTTGCGGCGAGCGTCGGCGGCCAGCTCGTTGGCGCTTTGGGCGCTTTCCGCATTCTGATGCACGGTGGTTGTCATCAAGGCCATGCTAGCCGCGGTTTCCTGTAGCCCCGAGGCCTGCTGTTCGGTGCGAGCGCTGAGGTCTGCGTTGCCCCTAGATATTTCGTCGGCGCCAATGTTGACGTTGGTTGCCGCATCCCGGATGCGTGAGACAATATCGGTTAACGTATCGATCAGGCTATTAATCGACTGCGATAACTCGATCAGCAGTCCGGTGGAGCCCGGGTTGACGGTAATGCGTTGGCTCAGATCGCCATCCAGAACTCCTGAGACGATATTGCGTAGATCTTCCTGAATGTTTTTCTCAGCCGTACGCTCTTTCCACTCGACGACAACACCTAGCAGTGCGCCGTCTTGGTCTCGCATGGGAGTGTTGATCAGGAGTACCTGGTGTGCATCAAGGGTCAGTGCGCGGTAGTCATTACCTTCAGCAAGATCGTCGCTTAACGCGTCTATCACGCGAAAATCGGCGCCGACCACATCTTCAGCAGCAAACGGTTTTGCGCGGGCCTGCAATAAGGGACCAAGTTTGCGGAGCATTTGTCGCATCGCCGGGTTCGTGTGCGTCACCCGGTGTTTGCTGTCCACCGTCATGAATGCGTTCTTTGCGCTGTCCAATGCGTGTCGCGCGATTGTGCTGATCGGATCAACGGGTGTCGGCTCCGCCACCACCACCGACTCACGCCCCAAACGGCGACCTGCATCAAAGGCCTTGTTGCACGCCTGGTGCGCCTGCGCCATCAGCGCAGCATACTCTTGCGGTAGGCCGTCTATGTCACACCCATCGCCGCTGTGCAGGGCGCTCATGCGTGCCAGAGCTTCCCGGTGCGCGCGATCGATTGAGCCAAGCAACACCGCGCTACCGACAAAGCAAACGAGCGCCGCAACGGCCGCCCAGAGCTGCCCGGTGGCGATGGCCGCAACCAGTACTAGCGATAGCGCGGCTGCGGCCACAACCGAGCGTTGGCGCAGACTAACGCGCATAGTTGGAATCTCCAGGTGAGATGTGGATGGTGGGGTCGTTGCTGCCTGAGGGGGCAAGGCAATCGAGCAGGACTCTTTCCACATCAAGCAAGATGAGCATTTTAGAGTCGATAGTAGCCAGGGCGAGGATGGCGTTACGCTGCTCGTCCAGTCGAAACTGCGGCGGTGGTTGTAACTGCTCGCGATCCACTGTGTACACTTCAGACACGGTGTCCACCAGCAACCCAACAGTGCGGGTTGATTCGCCCTGCTTGATGCACGCGACAATCACCACGGCTTCCGCCAGCGACTCCGGGGCTTCGAGTAACGTGGGCATGGCGAACAACGCTCGCATGCAAATGATGGGGATGACGGTTCCACGTAAATTGATCACGCCGGCCACGTGTGGCGGTGAATTTGGCAGAGGTGTTGCGCCATGCCAGCTCTTAATCTCCCGCACCTGGAGAATGTCCACGCCGTACTCTTCGCCGGCAATGGAGAAGGTCAGTACCTGCAATGTATTGGGCCCCTGCATGGGCGGCGCCTCGGAATGCTCCGGCTCGAGCTCGGTTGCGGTCAGCATGGGTAGCTCCTACGCGGCATGGGTAAGTTCGTGCTCAGATCGGCGGTAGAACTGGCGCACGATCTGTGCGGTGTCCAATATCAACGCGACCGTGCCATCGCCAAGTACGGTGGCGCCTGACAGGCCGGGTACCGATTGGTAGTTCTGTTCAAGGCTTTTGACAACGACCTGCTGTTGACCCAGCAGTGAGTCGACGCACAGTCCTAACATACGTCCCTCACTTTCAACCACGACTAGCATCCGTTCGGTTAGATCCCGCGCGGGCGTGGGGAGCGCGAACAGCTCATCCAATTTTACGATCGGGATGTAGTCATCACGCACGCGATAAAGCCGCTGTTCGCCGCCATACGCGCGCAGTGATTGCGCGCAGACACCAATGGACTCTGAAATTGAGATCAGCGGCAACACCAACTTAACCTCACCAACGGTTGCTAGTTGCCCTTCCAGTATCGCTAGGGTAAGTGGCAAGCGCATTGTTACCCTGCAGCCTTTGAGGCGTTGCGAATCCACGCGCAAGGTGCCACCCAATACTTCTATGTTGCTGCGTACGACATCCATGCCGACACCGCGGCCGGAGATGTCGTTTACCTGCGTTATGGTGGAGAAACCCGGCTCCAGGATAAGTTGATCGATAGCCTCGTTGGACAGCTCCTCAGTGCCCTCTACCATGCCGCGTTCGCGGGCGCGCGCCAGAATCACCTCGCGATTAAGCCCGCCGCCATCGTCTTCCACCTCAACTACGATACTGCCGCTTTCATGGTAGGCACGTAGCGTTAGGGTGCCTTGGGCCGGCTTGCCCTGCTGTTCGCGTTGCCCCGGGAGCTCGAATCCATGATCCATCGCGTTTCTTATTAGGTGTAACAACGGGTCGCTAATTTTTTCAAGCACCGTTTTGTCCAGCTCAGTACTTTCGCCCTCAATGTTCAGTTCAACGGGCTTGCCAAGTTTGCTGCTCAAGTCCCGCACAACGCGGCGCAAGCGAGAGAACGTTGAGCCGATAGGGAGCATACGAATGCGCAGCACGCTTTCTTGCAGGTCGCGAGTGCTGCGATCGAGCTGGGTTAACGCATGCTGCAGCTCATCGCTTTGTTGCTGCTCGGATGTGTTGCATACCCGATGCAACATCGACTGAGTGATAACAAGCTCCCCCACCAGATTAATCAACTCGTCAATTTGCTCGGTGCCCACGCGGAAAGACGAGGCAGTGGCGTTGGTGGCGAGCGGGTTGGATTTTGTGCTTGCTTGGCGCGAGTTTTGCGCTGGCGATTGGTGCGGTGAGATCTCCGGCGCCTGGGTCCCCGGGGCGGTGATCTGCAGCATGCAGTCGCCTTCTATCCAGTCAAACGTATCGACAATGGTCTGTTCATCACAATCGCTATGTAGCTCCAGATCCCAGGCGAGATAGCTCTGCTCCGGATCGATGTCCTCAAGGGATGGCACCGCGTCGATAGTGCACTTGGTTTTGAGCGTTCCGAGCAGCTCGAGCGCTCGCAGCAGCGACAGCGGGTCGATACATCGTTCAAATACTTTTTCGCCGGGGCGGAAGGCGATTTTCCATACCCCCAAAGCGCTGTTAGTGTCCGCGGGTAGGGAAATGGGCGCGTCAGATTCGGGGGGGTGGATTGCCTCCGTCGCGGCGGTGCTAACGGTGCTGTCAACGTCAAGCGCCGCTTGCAGCGCATGGATGAGCTGCTCGGTCTGCGCTTGCTCAACGATGACGCCGGTGGTGGCCGCGCTGAGCTGGGCACGCATCAGGTCTACCGCCTCTAACAGCACACTGATGGGTGCTGTCGAGACGTCTATCCGCTGGTCGCGCAAGTGCGCAAGGACAGATTCCACTCCGTGCGCTACATGCGATGTTTCAGGAAAACCGAAGGTGGCGGCGCCACCCTTAATAGAGTGGGCCGCGCGAAAGATCGAGTCGATACTGTCCTGGTCAATCGCGGCGATGTCCAGCGCCGACTCCATCAAGTCCAGCCCTTCAAAGCACTCCTCGACAAACAGCGCGGTGATTTCGTCCAGTTCCACGACGGAATCCTAGTTTTCTATCAGGCGCTTAATCAGATTTAACAACTGCTCGGGATCGAAGGGCTTTACAATCCAACCGGTGGCCCCCGCTTCGCGGCCCGCCGCCTTGGTCTCGGCAGAGGCTTCGGTCGTTAGTACCAGAATCGGCACGTACTTGTAGTTAGGGAGTTCGCGTAGCTTACTTACCAACGTAATGCCATCCATGCGCGGCATGTTGACGTCGGTGATGACCAGTGCCGCGTCGGTTTCGTGGGCGACGCGGTACGCTTCCACCCCGTCGGCGGCCTCGCGAACGTCAAAGCCGCCAGAGTTTAGCGTTGACGCTACAATCTGGCGCATAGAAGGCGAGTCGTCTACAGCCAGCACTGTTTTGTTCATATGCGATTTGACCTTGATAGCGAGAAGAGCATAGCGAGCCGGATCCGATGACTGACGGATACTCCCAGTGAGTCGGCTCAGCAGATGTTTTCTTTAGCTGAACGCACAAGGGCGGCAAAAGGCGGACCAGTTCACACTTGCCCCGGCAGTTCGCCTTCAGAGCAGGCTTGGACGCAGGCAGACTAATCTTCAGGTGTTTGGGATGGCTACGGAGCACGCATCACAGCGATGGAGGCTGTAGAATAGCCAGCCTCCCGCCGTTGGGAACCCGATCAAGAGGCAGATTTGGCAGCAACTATCAGATCATCGCGGCACAGGCTGGTACATGCCGTGACCAGCGGATGCGCAACGTGTGCACAAGCGCTGGCTCTGGTGCTGGCACTGTTGTTCCTAAGCGCCGCTGAGGCAGTGGCTGAGCCGGTCGCTGCGCCGGCGCGGCCACAGGCCGATGTGCCGGGTGCTGTCGAGCAGGCCCCGCCGATTGCACCGCCGATACGCCTTCCGACACCAGCGTTGATACCATCGCCCGCGGCGACCGCCTCGGACCCAGTTGGAGATCGAGGGCTGGGGACACAACCGGGCGGGCTGGCGTCGGACAGCACGGAGGCCGACGATGCTGCCAAACTGGCCGATGAAGTCACGCCCGATAAGGTCCCTGATACCCGCTCCGACTCAACTCAAGCCCCGTCCTCGCATACGGCACCGCAGCGCGATACACGTGAGCCCATGAACGGCGCACTCGATCAGGCGGCGGTAGAGCAACTGTGCCAACGCATTGACACCAAGCTGTCCTCGGTCGGGTTGGCCGAATGCCGGCGGGTTAATCTTAGAGCTAGCGGCGCGGTGTCGAACGAGGGCATCAGTATTGCTTACCGCGATTTTTCGGCGGCCGGCGCTGAGCCGCTACGGGTATTGTTGGTGGGCGGTATTCACGGCGATGAGTACAGCTCGGTCTCAGTGGTATTTAAGTGGCTGAACCGATTGCAGGGGCAGGCCGAGCAGGCATATCACTGGCGCGTGGTGCCCGTGCTTAATCCGGACGGCCTGTTGCGGCCGCCGGGGATGTCGCAACGAATGAACGCAAACGGCGTCGATCTGAACCGCAACTTTCCCACACCGGACTGGTTGTCAGAAGCCCCCAGATATTGGGAGCAGCGCACTCACCGCAATCCACGCCGTTATCCGGGGCCAGCCCCACTGAGCGAGCCCGAGTCCGCCTGGCTGGCCGAGCAGATTGAGCATTTTCGCCCGGACGCCGTAATTTCGGTGCACGCGCCGCACGGCATTGTCGATTTTGATGGACCGCATACGCCACCGGAGAATCTCGGTCCGTTGGAATTACGTCTGCTGGGGACGTATCCGGGCTCGATGGGGCGCTACATCGGGGTTCACAAAGCCATACCCTTACTTACCGTGGAGCTGGAGAGCGCTTTTAGAATGCCCAGTGAAGGTGAGCTGGTGGAGATCTGGGACGATATGCTGGTGTGGATAGAGCGCAAGCTTGTTCCTATCGAAGACGCCGATCGTCGCAATGCGCGTCTGCAAAGCACTCTGGCGCCGGTGGATCCGCCCGCCGAGCCCTCGGCGGATATCCCGGCGCTGCCCGCCGGGGATCAAGATGAGCGCTCCTGAGGACTCAGGTGGCAGATTCGCCTCACGCGCATCCCACCACTGACGAGCCGCCCGACGATCCGTCGGTCGGGCCAATACAGCGGTTTTTCAGCGTCTTCCGATACAGTCGTCGTGCGATGGAGCTGGTGTGGGAGACGAGCCGTCCGCTCACCTTGGCGCTGGCCGCCTTGACGTTGGCGGCGGGGATTCTACCCGCCGCTATCGCGTGGGTGGGACAGCTTATCGTCGATGCCGTGGTCGCGGCGATTGCTGTATCCAGCGCCGGCGGCGAACCACCACTGGACACCTTGTTGCGCTATGTATTGCTGGAAGGGGTGATCGTGGCGATGTTGGCTGGCGTGCAACGCGCGATCAACGCGTGCCGATCGCTGTTGCGGGCACTGCTGGGGCAGCGGGTGAACGTGATGATCCTGCAAAAGGCGCTCACCCTGCAGTTGTCAGACTTCGAGGACTCTGAGTTTTACGACAAACTTACCCGCGCCCGTCGTGAGGCGTCCAGCCGGCCGTTGAGCCTGGTGAACCGCACCTTTGATCTGGTGCAGAATATGATTTCGCTGCTTTCCTATGGGCTGATCCTGGTGCAGTTCTCGCCCTGGGCTGTGCTGGTGCTGGCGCTGGCTGGCGTGCCGGTGTTTATCGCCGAGACCAAATTCTCTGGGGATGCCTTCCGGCTGTTTCGCTGGCGCTCGCCGGATACGCGCATGCAGATTTACCTGGAGACGGTGCTGGCGCGCGAGGACAGTGTAAAAGAAGTTAAGCTGTTTCAGCTGGGGCCGAAGCTGCTGCAGCGGTATCGCGATATTTTTACCAAGCTGTTTGGCGAGGACCGTCGCCTGACCATCCGACGGGATAGCTGGGGCTTTGTCCTGGGGTTGTTGGGGACGGCGGCGTTCTACGGTGCCTACGCGTGGATCGCAATCGCGACGGTAAACACACGTATCACCTTGGGCCAGATGACTATGTACCTCATGTTGTTCAGGCAAGGGCAGTCGGCGGTGTCGGCGATACTGGCCTCCATCGGCGGCATGTATGAGGACAATCTATACCTCTCTATTCTGTATGAGTACCTGGAGCAGGAGATCAGCGGTGTCTCGGGCAGTGCGCTGGCGGGACCTGATCCCGCCGATGGGTTGCGCTTTGAGCAGGTGAGCTTTACTTACCGCGGCGCCGACAGACCCGCGCTGAACCAGATTGACCTGCATCTGAAACCGGGCCAGACGCTGGCCCTGGTCGGGCAGAACGGTTCAGGCAAGACCACGCTGATCAAGCTGATGAGTCGGTTGTACGAGCCGCACGCCGGGCGTATTTTGCTGGACGGTCTGGATTTGCGTGAGTGGGATGTGGAGGCATTGCGTCGGCGGATAGGCGTGATCTTCCAAGATTTTGTACGCTATCAGTTTACCGTCGGCGAGAACATCGGCATCGGTGATGTGCGCCATTTTGACGAGCACGGCCGTTGGGAGGCCGCCGCGGAAAGCGGGATGGCAGCCCCATTTATCGAGGCGATGCCACAGCGCTACGGCACCCAGTTGGGGCGTTGGTTTCAGGGCGGGCGTGAGCTGTCGATGGGGCAGTGGCAAAAGGTGGCGCTGTCGCGCGCGTTCATGCGCCGCGATGCCGACATTCTGGTGCTGGATGAGCCGACGGCGGCCATGGATGCTGAGGCAGAAGCGAGTATCTTCGAGCACTTCAGCAAGTTGTCGAGCAATCGGATGGTTGTTCTTATCTCGCATCGATTCTCGACCGTGCGTATGGCGGATCAGATTATCCTTATCCAGGATGGCCAACTCATGGAGCAAGGCACCCACGAGCAGCTAATGGCGCAAGACGGGCGGTATGCTAGCTTGTTCAATCTGCAGGCGCAGGGGTATCAATAGATGGTGAAGGTTACCAACGGGAGCTAAACGTGCGAGCAATTCATTGGGGTTTTGGATTGGGGCTGGCGGCAATGCTAGGCCTGCAAGGGTGCGAGCGCCCGCCGCCGTCGCTAGTGCCCGCTGAGGGGGAATGGCGGGCGACCGCTGAGTTGCCGGGGGGCGAGCTGCCGTTTGGCTTGAAGGTTGTGCATGCTCAGGACGGCGAGCCGCCAACGGTCCACCTGATCAACGGTGCCGAGAAAGTGCAGGTAGGCGAGGTGCAACTGGCGCCAGACGGCAGCTTGAGTCTAGTCTTTCCCGCCTTTAACAACAGGATTGACGCCCAGCTGAGTAGCCCGTCGGAGATGTCCGGGCAGTTGCAGTTGGTGAAGCGGGGGGGCGAACTTCAGCACATGCCGTTCAAGGCCTATCATGGGTACTCGCCCGCGACACGTTTCGGACCCGCCCCAGGCTCAAGTGAGGTGCGCAGCGTGCAGGGGCGCTGGTCTGTTGAGTTCACTGAGGAGGACGGTACACGCACTGCGGCAGTGGCCGAGTTCCGTCAACAGGCACAGGAGGTGACCGGTACCTTCATGACCCCAACCGGCGATTACCGCTATTTGGCAGGCAATGTTCTAGGCGATACCGTGTCGTTGTCGACGTTCGATGGCGCACACGCTTTTTTGTTTCGCGCTCATCTGGATCAGCAGGGCGGACTCACCGGGGACTTCTGGTCAGGTACCAAGTGGCACGAGGACTGGGTGGCGCGTGCAGACCCGTCGGCGCAGCTACCGGACGCGAACCAACTAACGTTTCTTAAAGACGGTTACGAGCGTTTTCAGTTTCAGTTTCCAAACCAGCTCGGGCAGCCCGTCTCGCTTGAGGAGCCTCGGTTTGCAGGCAAGGTGGTACTGGTGACACTGATGGGCACGTGGTGTCCCAATTGCCACGATGAAGCGGCGTTTCTAAGTGAGTTCTACCGCGCTCATCAGGGGCGTGGGCTTGAGATTGTGGCCCTGATGTTTGAGCACTTTGAGGACTTCGATACCGCCGCGGGTCAGGTGCAGCGTTTTCGCGAGAAATTTGATATTGGGTTTGAAACATTAGTCGCAGGCTATTCGGATAAGACCTCTGCCGGGGAGACACTGCCGATGCTGAACCGGGTGCTTGCGTTCCCGACGTTGATCATGATGGACAGGCAGGGCGAGGTCAGGCGCATCCATACCGGCTTTACAGGCCCTGGCACCGGCGAGCACTACGAGCGATGGGTGGCGGAGTTCACGAGCTTCGTGGATGGCCTGCTAAAAGACATATAGCCCACTTCCCGCCGGCACGTTGTGGTGTGTTGGTGTGGTGAGGATCGGCAGATAAAAAAAGGCGGCCTGATGGCCGCCTTTTCACAATCACGATGTGATCTTTTAGCTTAGGCTGCTTTGCGTCTGCGCAGGCCAAGGCCCGCCAACGCTGAACCCATCAGCAATAGTCCGGCCGGAGCAGGAACCACTGCAGTCTGAGTAAAGCCGACGGCAGAGAAGGTGTAGATCTGGTTAGCAACGGTGTTACCCGTTAGTACCAATACGCCTTCTGCGGTCATGCCATTCAGCGAGTAGGTGCCGTTCATGGTGATATCGATTTGATTGGCGATCTCAAAATCGATGCTCACCGAACCGATGTCGAAGCTGATGCCGTTGTCGGTGGTGAACAAGGTACCACCTGGTGCATTCAGATCGATGACACCGAACGTGGTAGTAGTGCCCCCCGCCCCAGTAAAATCGTCCACCGCTTCTGCGACGAACACGGGTGGCAGAAACGTCAGCACGCTGGCGTCATCCAAATCGACTGTGTCTGGTGTGAACGTACCGAAGAAAGAGAGCTCGCCGGAAAACGAAGCTGCGGACGCGCCCAGCGGGAATGCCAGAAGTGCTGCGACAGCCGCCGCTTTTGTCCAGATACGAGATTTCATGCGTATCCCCTGAAAAATCTAATTATTTGCGGTTTGAACCGAATCTTAACACAGCCGACAGTATGCCAGCTATGCGCTTATTATGCCCTGTTCCGGCGCCGACGCGCGACGACAAACCCGGCAAAGCCAAGCCCGAACAGCGCCAGAGCTCCCGGCTCCGGGACCAGACGCGGCGCTGCGTTAGCCGAGAATGTGAACAGGACCTGGTTGTTACCGCTGAAGTTCCAAGTACCAAAGGTGTCATCGAAGCCATCGGCCCGAAGGACGCCGGTACCCGACAGGTTCAACTCTGTAGCTGACTGGAAATCAACGTTAACTGTATCTAAATCAAATGAGTAGTCCACACCGTTGGTGCCAGTCACTGACCACAGCGGGGCGACAGGAACAAACGGGTCAAAGGTGAACGGTGTATAGGTAACAGACTGCCCCGTGGTGGGTGCCATATCACCTGTAGCCGCCAGGACCACAGCAAAATTAATCTGTATGCCTGTCGCATCGGCTGTTCCGGTACCACCCGTGGGTGTCCAGATTCCGCCAAAGCCGATTTCACCTGTGATTGGTACTGCCGAAGCAGTCGAAGCAATCAGCGTCAATGCTGCGATTGCCAAAAACTTGCGTGTAATAAATTTCATTGCTCTGTTCTCTCAAGTGGGCGCTGCCAACCGTGGCGGTGCACCGCAACTGAACCGAATTATTGTGCGTGCAGGGTAGTGGTGCAACTTCCATGCCTATTCCTTATGGCATGTTAATAAAAAATGTAAAGTTCTAATTATCAATTGAAAACATGATGTTAGCTGCAGCTTTTTGATAACTCTGGGAACATGCGCCGGTTGACGTACGTTTTGCATTAGTTGTTTTGTAAAGAAAACCGACAGCGGGTCCGGGGTGTTTTTACAGGGTATCTGCATTAGGAATAGAATTATATTGCAAAACAGGCTGTTAAGCTTGTTTCTGTAATAAAACACAGTGTAAAATTTTCAGGACAGCCTAAGGTGACAGACAGTGCCCCCCGCCGGCGTAGGCCCTAGCGTACCGGGCCGGCTACGCGGCGAGGCTGAGGATAGAGCGCCGGCGCAGGGAATGCCCAATGAATGCATCAGCCGCTTCACAGGATCCCACCTCCTCCACCCAGAGCCTGACCGAGGTGCTGGTGCAGACCTACCGCCTGTTTCATATGGCTCAGGGCTATCACTGGGCTGTAGATCATTATAATTTTCAAATGCTTAAGCCCGAAATGGAAGCTCAGTACACCGACCTGTTCCAGGCGATTGATCGGCTGAGTGCCCGCTTGCGGGCATTGGGCGGTAAGGCCCCGAGCGGCCTGGCCGATGTGGCGCGACTTTCGTCCCAGGAGGACGCAGGCAGCGGCGCACGGGAGGCCTCAGCCATGATTGGAGACCTTCTTGATGGTCATACTCAGGTGTGTGACATCTTGCAGCAGGCCGCACGCCGCGCCGATGCACAGTCAGACCAGGTGACGGCTGGCTTGCTCACAGACCGCATTGCCAGTCACGAGAAGACTATGTGGATGTTGCGCAGCCTACCCACCGCCTGATTGCCGGCGATTGTTGGCATGGGTGTATTGAACCCGCCCGCCGGCTGGGCGAGACTTGCATCGCGCCGCTGCGGATTGTCCGGCCGCGCTGCGCCATTTTATTAAGCGGGAGAGTGTGGTTTGGAGAAGTACTGGTTGAAGAACTACCCCGCCGGGGTTGGGGAGCACATAGATCCGGGGGCTTACGTATCGCTGACCGCGGTGCTGGAGGAGAGCTTCGAACGCTATGCCTCTCAGCCCGCCTTCTCCAATATGGGCCGGACGCTCAGCTATGCCGAGGTGGACAACCTGAGCCATCGTTTTGCCGCCTGGTTGCAAAACGATTTGGGTTTGCAGCAAGGCGACCGGGTCGCCGTGATGATGCCCAATCTGCTGCAGTATCCGGTCGCCGTCTTTGGCATTCTGCGCGCCGGGTTGACGGTAGTGAACACCAACCCCATGTACACGCGCCGCGAACTGGCCCATCAACTGAACGACTCCGGTGCCCGCGCGATCGTCATCCTGGAGAACTTCGCCTCCACCCTGCAGGGCGTGCTGGATGATGTGCCGGTGGAGCACGTGGTTACCACCCGCATCGGCGATATGCTGCCGTGGCCCAAGTCCTCGCTGGTAAATTTCGCCGTCAAGCACGTTAAGAAGATGGTGCCGGCCTGGCATATTGAGCGCACAGTGAGGTTTACCGATGCAATCGCAGCGGGCAAGCCGCAGCAGTTTCGCCCGGCCCAGCTGAGCCACGCGGACATCGCCTTTTTGCAGTACACCGGTGGTACGACCGGCGTTGCTAAAGGGGCGATGCTGACGCATGGCAACCTGGTGGCGAACCTGCTGCAGTCAGAAGCGTGGATCAGCCCACTCACCGAGGTGGGCAACGAGGTGATTATCACCGCGTTGCCGCTCTACCATATCTTCTCACTCACGGCGAACTGTCTCACGTTCATCAAGCTTGGCGGCAAGAACGTTCTCATTACAGATCCGCGCGATATGGCCGGGTTCGTCAACACGTTGAAAAATGAGCGTTTCACTACCATTACCGGCGTCAATACGCTGTTTAACGGGCTGCTGCATACCCCAGGTTTCGATCAGCTCGACTTCTCCGGTCTGCGAGTTACCCTCGGTGGCGGTATGGCCGTGCAGCGAGCCGTGGCGGAGCGCTGGCGAGCCGTGACGGGCAAACCTTTAATCGAGGCGTACGGGCTCACCGAAACCTCACCGGCCGCGTGCATCAACCCGCTGGATATTGAGGAGTACAACGGGTCGATTGGGCTGCCAATTCCCTCCACCATCGTCAGCATACGCGACGACGATGGCGGCCACGTGGCACTGGGAGAAGTGGGCGAGATTTGTATCGCCGGGCCACAAGTGATGGCCGGTTACTGGCAGCGCCCGAGTGACACGGCACAGGTGATGACCGAGGATGGCGCACTACGTACCGGCGACATGGGCCGCATGGATGCGCACGGGTATACATTCATCACTGATCGAAAGAAAGACATGATTCTTGTATCGGGCTTCAACGTGTATCCCAATGAGTTGGAAGATGTGGCCGTCTCGCACCCGGGCGTGTTGGAGGCATGCGCAATTGGCGTGCCCGATGAGAAATCCGGCGAGGTGGTAAAGTTGTTTGCCGTGCGCAGCGATCCGGCGTTGGCTGTGACGCAGTTGGCCAGCCATTGTCGAGAGCATCTGACCGGCTACAAGGTGCCACGACAGATCGAATTTTGCGATGAACTACCCAAGAGCAACGTTGGAAAAATCCTGCGCCGCGAAGTCCGTGAGCGTGAGCTGGCCCGAATAAAGCAACCGAGCTGAGTAGACATACCATGGCGAGTGAGAAGGCCGTGCATCTGTCGCGTCTGCGGGAGCTTATTGCTCACAGCCGCGAACTGCGTCGCACCCGGGCACAGGGCGAGCAGCTAAATCCGCTGCAGTATCAACTGGCCGAATGGCAGGCGAGCCGCCTCGCCCGCACCTACTCGGATTTGTCCTCGCAACGTCGGTACAAACTGGCAATGGCGTTTTTTCTCACCGATCTCTACGGCCCAAAGGATTTCTCCCAACGCGATCAAGACATCGAGCGGGTGTATCCGATGATGGCCAAAGTGCTTTCGGGGCACGCGATCCAATCGATCACCCTAGCGCTGGAGTTGCATGCCATCAGCCAGGCGCTGGATACGAAGATGGTGGCGGCGCTCACCCAGATGGGTGTGCAGGAGATTGACGCTGAAGCCTACTCGCTGGCGTATCGTCAGGTTGGCGATCGTCCGGCGCGTCAGCGACAGATTGACCTTGTGCTGACATTGGGCGAAGTGCTCGACTCGGTGGTGGGCAATCCGCTGATATACGCTGCGATCAAGGTGGCACGCGCACCCGCGCACGCCATGGGGTTTGGTGAGTTGCAAGATTTTGTAGAGCGCGGGTTTACGGCGTTTAAGAAACTGCGCGGTGCCAAGCCATTTTTGGACATTCTGCGCGAGCGTGAGACGCGCTTGTTAGAGGCCATGTTCGACGGCGCTGATACCAGCGACTTGCTGGATTAACACGCCCGTTTGCGTACCCCTATTGCTTCGATACTTTCGTAGCGCAAATCCAAACCCGTGTTAGCGTAATCCCCTGTGCAGCCGCGCGTTGTGTGCGGTGTTGCGCACATCCACGGACCGGGTTTTGGCCGCGGTTGGGGCCTAGTTCGCAGACAGGGGATTGACATGTCAACACTTTCAAGAATGGCCGCAGGGGCTGCGGCAGTTGTTCTTATTGGCAGCAACGCATGGTCGGCGCAGCGCCCGTCGGGCGGCGAGCCTGTGTATCTTGAGACGATGCGAGACGCGCCCGCCGCGCATCGTGCGGCCGACAACCTGACGGCTCGCAGCGACGCGGCGCGGCCAAGTATCGGCGGCTATACCAGCGTGCAGGTGAACATCGATGCATTGGGTATGAATATCATCGGCGACGCTGCCAACGAGCCTTCGATTGCGGTAAACCCCGCCAATCCGCAGAACATTGTGATTGGGTGGCGCCAGTTTGACAGCATCGCATCGGATTTTCGTCAGGCGGGATGGGCATTCTCGTTGGATGGAGGCGAGAGCTGGACGTTTCCCGGGGTGATTAATCCTGGCGTGTTTCGCAGCGATCCGGTGCTAGCGATCAGTAACACTGGCCAGGTGCACTATCAAAGTTTGCGCGAGACGTTCTTTATGGATGTGTTTACCTCGCTGGATGCCGGCGCGTCCTGGTTACCGCCCACCTTCTCGTGGGGTGGCGACAAGAACTGGATGGCGATCGATAACTCGGGCGGGGCAGGTGACGGCAATCTGTACGGTACTTGGCAGCGCTTTTTCGGGTGCTGCGATCAGCGCACACTTACCCGCTCTGTTGATGGTGGGCAATCGTTCGAGCCGCCAATCGCCATTCCCGCGCGTCCTTTCTTTGGCACCATGGCCGTCGGGCCGGACGGCGAGCTGTATATCACCGGGGGCAACGGTACGTTTACCCAGGACACACGCAAGTTTGTGATAGCTAAGCTGGGCAATCCCAATGATCCGGCGCAGGCGGGCGATTTTACTGCCACCCGGATTGAAATGGGCGGCGCCATGCGTCTCGGTGTCGGCCCAAACCCAGGTGGCCTGCTGGGGCAGGCGAATGTTGCGGTTGATCGCTCTCAGGGACCGCGCCGTGGTGCTGTGTATGTGTTGGCCTCAGTACGACCTGACGGCGATGTGGATCCAATGGATGTGCATCTGATTCGAAGCAATGATGGGGCGGCGACGTTTAGCGCGCCCATTCGGGTGAATCAGGATCCGGTGGATAACGGCAAATGGCAGTGGTTCGGCGCACACGATGTGGCCAGCGATGGACGCATCGACGTGGTGTGGGCAGATTCGCGCAACGGTGCGCAACCCAATTACGCCGAGTTGTTTTACGCCTACTCCTACGATGGTGGCGATACCTGGCTGGGCGATGAGCCGGTTAGCCCTACGTTCAACTCATTCCTGGGCTACCCGCAGCAGAACAAGATAGGTGACTACTACACGATTGTCTCCGGCGGCGCCGAGGCACATGTGGCCTACGCGGCCACCTTTAACGACGAGCAGGACGTGTACTACGTGCGGGTGTTCCCCGATTGCAATGCCAATGCGGTGTCGGACGTGACGGATATCGCCAACGGTGACAGCAATGATGGCAACGCCGACCACATTCCTGATGAGTGTGGCGCCTGATCGGTGCGGGTGACGGGCAGTAAGCGGGCGGCGCGGCCGGATCAGGCGGCGCCGAATACTTGCAGCAGCGCGTAAATGGCAAGCCCGGCCAGTCCGCCGACGATGGTGCCATTGATGCGGATAAACTGCAGGTCGCGCCCCACTTGCAGCTCCACCCGGTTAGCGGTAGCGGGCCCATCCCAGGCCCGCACCGTGTCCGAGATGACCGATGCCATCTCATCCCGGTAATTGCTCACCGAGCGCACAATGCCGTGACGGACCCAGTTATTCACCACCGTACGCATACTGCTGTTAGTGCTCAGCGCGTCGCCGGCGCGCATCAGCGCATCGCGCAAGCGCGTGCTGAGCGCAGAGTCTTCAATCGCGCTTTGTTCGGCCAGGTAGTCACGCAGCTTCGACCATAGGTTAGTCAGGTAGTTCTGCAGGCTGGGGTCATCCAGCAGTTCCTGTTTGATTTGCTCCGCACGAAGGTGCATTTGCTCATCGGTTTTCAGGCGTTCGATAAACTCTCTGACGCTTTGGGTGAAGCGTTCGCGTGCAGGGTGACTTGCATCTGTACCCATGCTTTCGATCGCCTGCTCCAGCTCAATCACAATCTTGTCGTAAATCTCTTTGTCGACAAACCCAGGCATCCACCACGGGCTGCGGTCTTCGATACGGGCACGTATCTTGTACTTGTTGCGCGACAGCTGAGAGCTGGCGATATTGATTGCGCGGTCGAACAGCTCATGGTGCCGGTCCGAGCTTGCAAGAAGGTCTAGTATGCGACCGAGTAAGGGGGCCAGTTGCAGCTCACGCAAACTGAGGTTGAGGTTCTCGCGCAGAAACTCGCGCACCGTATGATCGTCCAGCGATTGCAGCAGCCACACCAGCAACGCGGCGACATCACGCCCCACCCTTGTCGCATTGCGTGGTTGCGCCAGCCAACGGCCGATGGCGTCGCCGAAGTCCATTTGCTCAACCCGCGGTCGCAGCGCCTGTTCGTTTAAAAAGTTTTCGCCGACAAAGCTGGCTAGGTTATCGCCAATCTCATCTTTGCGCCGCGCGATGATCGCCGTATGCGGGATGGGTAATCCTAGCGGGTGTCGGAACAAGGCAGTGACCGCAAACCAGTCGGCCAGCGCACCTACCATGGCGGCTTCGGTCATGGCTCGCACATAGCCTATCCACGGCACGTGATCGAACCAGATATAGGTAGAAATGAACACCAGCCCCATCAGCACCAGCAAGCTGGTGGCGACCACTTTCATACGCCGCAGGCGCTGGCGTTTTTCGGCCTCGGTGAGTATTGGTGCGGGCACGTTGATCAGTGTGTGGTGCGTGGAGCCAACAGGCGTCCGCGCCGTGTCAGTCCCGGTGATATGCCGGGCTGAGCTCGTGTACCGCATCAATCATCGCGCCCGCATGGGCCGGATCGACGTTGGGGTGAATGCCGTGGCCCAGATTAAATACGTGTCCGCTGCCGTGGCCAAAACTGGCCAGTACCTTGGCGACTTGACGGCGGATATCGTCCGGCGATGCATAAAGCACGCTGGGATCCAGATTGCCTTGCAATGCGACCTTATTGCCTACCCGGTGGCGTGCTTCGCCCAGGCTGATGGTCCAGTCAACGCCCACGCCGGCGCAGCCACTGGCGGCGATGTCCTCCAGCCACATGCCCCCGCCTTTGGTGAACAGAATGCTGGGCACCGACCGGCCTTCATTTTCAGTGCTCAGTTGAGCGACGATCTGTTTCATGTATCGCAAAGAGAAGTCGCGGTAGTCCGCGCGGGTCAGCACGCCGCCCCAGGTGTCGAACACCATCACGGCCTGGGCGCCAGCGGCAATCTGCGCGTTCAGGTAAGCCACTGTGGCTTCAGTCACCCGCGCGAGCAGCTCATGCGCCAGTTTGGGGTCGGAATACAATAAACCCTTGGCGTGCGAGAAGCTTTTGGTGGAACCCCCTTCGATCATGTAAGTGGCAACCGTCCAGGGACTGCCGGCAAACCCGATCAACGGCACGCGCCCATCCAGTTCGCTGCGGATCAGGCGGACCGCGTCCATCACGTAACGCAAATGCTCTTCCGGGTCGGGCATGATGAGCTTGCGCACATCGGCGGCGCGGCGCACAGGGCGCTGAAAGCACGGCCCTTCGCCGGACACAAAATACAGCCCCAGACCCATCGCGTCGGGAATGGTGAGAATGTCTGAAAACAAGATAGCCGCATCCAGCGGGAAGCGCTCGAGTGGCTGCAGCGTGACCTCGCAGGCAAGTTCCGGTGCCTTGCACAGATTGAGGAAGTCGCCGGCGTTGCGGCGGATCTCACGATACTCCGGCAAGTAACGCCCGGCCTGGCGCATCATCCACACGGGTGTGCGATCCACCGGCTTGCGTGCCAGTGCTTTTAGAAAACGATCGTTCTTGAGCTCAAC
>CBDUQI010000042.1:0-34365 GCA_965369325.1 uncultured Gammaproteobacteria bacterium | reverse complement strand
TTTTTCAACACGCTGCCAGCGTAACGGGCCCGCCGACGCCCAATCATCCGAAGGCTTTTGCGTAGCGCTCGGTGAACTGCGTTAGTGTGCGAGATGGGCGACCGAGAATGCGCGTCGCGTCCGGTGAGGCGGCTTCCAGTGCGCCGGCTTTGATCTCGGCGAACAGTGCGCATACGGCATGCACATGCCACTCGCTTTTCACGAACTGGCTCAAAAAAGCTTCAAACGCCTCGGGCGTCTGATCGAGGTAGCTGATCGGTCGCCCGAGTACCTCCGACAGGGTGGTCGCGATCTGTTCAAAGTTCACCAGGACATCGCCTGTGATGGAATAAGTTTTGCCGGCATGCCCGGATTGGGTTAATACTGCCGCCGCCACCTGGCCGACATCCTCGCAATCCACAGGTGCTACGCGCGCTTGCCCAAAGGGCAGGGCGAACTGATCGCTGGCTGCGATACCCTGAGCGAACATCAGCATGTTCTGCATATAGAAGTTAGGTTGCAGCATGGTCCAGTCCATGCTCTGGCGCCGAATCAGTTGCTCCGCTTCGTAGTGCAGCTGCGGGATGGGGGCTTTGGCCTTCGGTCCTGCCTCCATTGAGGAGATCTTCACTAGATGCCTGACGCCCGCTGCCTGGGCTGCTTTGATCAGATGACTCTCAAGCGTAAACTGCTGCTCGCTGTTCGCCGTAACCAGCAGTGCAGCGTTAACCCCGTCCATTGCCTGTTCGATGCTCGCGATGTCAGCTAGATCACCGCGGGCCACATCCAGTCCCTCCAGCCCAGCGATGCTCGATAGTTTCTGCGGATCACGAACAAAACCGCGAACGGCGTGCCCATCTGCGAGCAATTTGCGTGCAGTGGCTTGGCCGACGCGTCCGGTAACGCCTGTGACTAAGATCAAATGCTGTGTCCTTTCAGTTGTGCGCGCCCGGCGCGTTGGGTACGGCTGATGATGGCGATGCACACGGATGCGAATACTAACAATCCGATCATCAGATCGATAGCGGGCAGATAGTGCCCGGTGATGTCGCGGATACGCGCCACCACACGGGTGCCTAGTGCGCCCGATAGCGTATCGATCATCATCAATATGGCCAGGATCTTGCCGAACGACTGCCCGGCATACAGATTGGCAAACATGAGTTGAATCATGGTGAATGCGCCGCTAAACCCGATGCCGGCCGTCATGGCGTAACCGTAAAGACTCAGATCGCCCGCAGCATTTACGCTCCGCAGGATCAACAGCCCCAGTGCCAGTATTGCGATGGAGCCGAGCATCATTAGCGTGTTGTCAAAGCGGTCACTCAGCCAGCCGAACAGCAATTTTCCAATCACCGAGCACAGAAAAAATGCACTGAACACCGAAGGCAGACGCGATTTGGCAATGCCCATATCGCCGGCCAAATAAATCGACTGATGTTGCACCATGGCGATGATGGAGAACCACACGGCCGCGGTAGCGACTGCCACCAGATAAAACCCTGGCTGGCGCAAGGCCTGTTTGACGCTTGGGCCGATCGGCGCGGTGGTTGATTCGGTTTCTGCGGTGCTCGTGAGTGACTGTTTTGGACGATCTCTCACCAGCACCAGTAGCGGCAGCAGAGCAATGAGAATAACCGTTATCGCCAGTACCTGCATCGCCACCCGCCAGCCGTAATGCTCAACGCAATACCCCAGCAACCACGGGAACGCAGCGCCGCCGATGCTTGAGGCCATCAGCAACAATCCGGTTGCGCGGCCGCGCAGGTGCACGAACCAGCGGCTGAGGATAAGCATGTTCGAGACCAGGCCGGACAGCGACAACGACACCGCCATGGCGACATACACCACGGTGAGCTGGGTGAGTGTGCTCATCACGGCGTAGCCAAGCAGCGAGGCAGTAATCCCGATCAGGCCGACGGCGATGACGGTGCGTGCGGAGTATCGGTCCAGCACGGCCCCGGCCGGTGGTGAGGTGACAGCGGCGATGATTAAAAACGCTGTAGCCGGCTGGGTGACCTGCGTACGCGTCCAGCCGAACGATTCGATCAGATACGGATATAGCAGCGGCAGGGTGTGAATCAGAACGCCATTGGTGACGGCGTACGTCATGGCCAGCCCAAGCAGTACCAGCCAGCGACGACTGGGCGCATCTGGTTGTTGCGCGTTGGACATATAGACCCCTTTGGTCGCGCGCTGGTTAGTTACCCGTGGTCACGAACTCCAGTTTAGTTTTTGGTGTATGGCTGGAGGCTGCACCTTCGATGATTTGCCACGTTACCCCATCCGGGCCTGTGAATGCGAAGCTATTCTCGTCAAACTCATTGCGGATTATCGCGGACGGACCCAGGTGGTGTTCCAGCGCCAGCTCGTGAACCAATGACAGGCGCGGGGTGCGGAGTGAGTGCAGCGTAATGCCGAGTTGGCCGGGGTGTTGGCGGTCGGACCGGTCGCGCACAATATCGGTTGGTGCAAAAAATTTGAGCTTGCCGCAGATGTTGTTAGGCGAGACAAAGCCCACGTACCCGTGCGTGACGCCCGGCCCCATGTCAAACACTGTCCGAGGGCCGTTGCGCCAGTCGCCATCCAGTTGCGGCTCGCTTTCCGCGCGCAGACCAAGCACGTCGCTGTAATGCCGGGTCACCTCGGCGATATCGCCTTTGATAACAAAATCGTGGTGGGTAAATTCGCTGGTTTGCAGTGGCGTTTGTGCCTCGATGGTGCCGTAGCCTGGGATCACATACCCGTAACGCTGATAAAATACGTGATTAAACAGCTCCCCGTACACGGCGCCTTCCCGTACGCCCACGCGCCGGTCGAAAAAGTCAGGGGTCTTGTCGCTGAGCCCGTAGAGATCGTCATAAACAGGGGGTGTTACAAGCCATGGTTCGCCCTTGTGGCGGGCGTCTGTAAAAACGTCTGCCAGACGGAAAATATCCAGCGTTCGCATCACCGCCAGGCGCTGTCCCACCGTCTCCGGCGGCGCGTAACCCACGCCCGGGCCTGTCGGCTCGGCCCACTCAAGCACGCGCAGCAGGCCATGACTATCGATTCCATGGTTGCGCAGGCGGTAGGACTTCAGCCCACTGGGTACACCGTAAAGTGCCTGAGCCTGCTCACGCGAGTACTCAGCATCCTCCACCACCGCAAATCCGAACTCGGCGAAATACTTGATCAGTGGTTGCGCGTCTCTGGCGCCCACCATAACTTCATAGACGCCGCTGATGCCCGTGTCGGGCAGCGCCTGCGATAACGCAGGGGCCGCTGCAAGCATTAGCGCTATCGAGGCAAGCAGAGCCCTAGAGCGTTGTTTCATGTTGATCTCATGTTGCGAATAGACCGTTCATGCTATAATGATATATCTTTATTGTTTGTGCCAGTCTGTTGTGTGATTTTCCAGCGGTTGGCACAGGGGGGCGAACGGATGACACTGCGGATGGCGATGTGGGCGGTGCTCGTCGCGGCTAGCGCAATCGGCGCAAACCCAGGCTATTGCCAGAACAATAACAAGGTTAGCGATAATGACGCCCTTGCGCCCAAGACACGGGTGCAGGATGCGCGCACCGGGCCGCTGCATACCGTCACGCTGGCCACCAACGATGTGGAGTCGGTCAAGCACTTTTTTGTGGATGCGATGGGCATGCGCGTGCGCGGCCCGTTGTCCGTGGCGGGTGAGACGCGTGCACTGCAACGGCGGCTTTGGGGCATCCCCGCACGCATCGGCTGGGATTTGTATGTGCTCGATCGACCAGGCGCCGAGGACGCGATTCAGATTCGCGTAATCGCGCTGGATCACACCACGCCCTCCATTCATCGCAGCTGGCAACCCGTGGAGATCGGGCCGTACTCGCTGGGCTTCCCCACGCAGGACCTCGAGCGGTGGGAGCCGCAGATAAGGGCATTGGGTTTTGGTGCGATGAATCCCATGCAGTCCTATCCGGTGCCGCGACCGGATGGCAGTACTTACCAGATTCACGAAACGATCTTTACGGCGCCGGAATTTGTTCATGCCGTAGGCATCTCGCGGCGCGACGGCATGGCACAATTAGGACCGACAGATCCGGCGACTGGCAATGGCGGGCCTGTGTACTCCGCCCAGATCGTACGCGACTCCGAAGCACAACTGGCGTTCTACACCGACGTGCTGGGAATGGAGTTACGCAGTGACCGGGAATGGACCAGTTCCGGGCGTAAGGGGGCGATGGGCAATCCCGACGGCGCGATGTTTCGCTTTTCTATCGTGTACTCCATGGGTGCGCGATGGGGCCATCTGTTGTTTGTGCATTTTCGCAACGTGGATGTCGTTGAGACCGGCGTCGCGTCGCGCCTGCCCAACCGAGGGCTTGCCATGTGGAGCTTCCCCGTCCGCGATCTCGAGGATACCGTTGACCGTTTGCGGGGCGCAGGGGTGGAGATTATCGGTGCACCCGTCCGCTATGAGAGCCCGGAGTTGGGTGTGCACTCGGCGGTCACGGTGTTGGACCCAAATGGCATGATGGTCGAACTGTTTCAACCGGCTGACTGAGCACACCGGGGTGATGCGCATGGCGATGAGAGTAGCGACGTTGCTGAGCCGGGCAGGGGTGCTTTGTAGTGTGCTGATGTGTGCCGTTTCGGTCGCGGACACACCGCAGTTTGTCACTGCTGGCTACCAGGAGGCCGTATTTAGTGTGTCCGATCTGAGGAGCACCGTGGCGGCGTATCGCGACGTTGCCGGCTGGAAGGTGATGCACCGTGGCTCAGTGCCGCGCCGTCTGCTCGACGCCTACAACCTACCATCAGAAGTCAAAGCGAAGCAGGTGCTGCTGGGCAATCCCGGTACCGACCGCGGGTTTTTGCGCCTGATTCAGTTCGTGGGCACGGAGCAACAGCAAATTCGCTCGAATGCCCAGAGTTGGGATACCGGCGGTTGGTTTGATGTGAACGCGCGTGTGCTGGATATGGATGCCAAGTTCGCGCAGTTGCAGGCGCGCGGCTGGCAGTCGGGCACTGATCCAGTGAAGTTCACGTTTGGTCCGTTCATCGTCAAGGAATGGCTCGCACGAGGCCACGACGGCGTGGTGCTGGCGTTGATTGAGCGGGTGGCACCGCCGCTTGAAGGCTGGCCGCAATTGCGCGAACTCAGCCGTTTGTTCAACGCCACGCAGGTGGTGAGTGATATTGAAACCGCCCGGGCATTTTACACGAACATCCTGGGCTTTAAGATTTACCTGGAACATCATGGCGCAAGCAACGCGCCTGGGCCGAATGTACTGGGCCTGCCGCACAACCTGGCGTCCGAGGTGCCGAGGCATGTGTACATTCTGCATCCTCAGGGCACCAATGAGGGCTCAGTTGAGTTGCTGTCATTCGATGGCGTGCAGGGGCACGATTTTGCCGCGCGCGCGCGGCCGCCGAATCTGGGTGTCCTGATGCTACGCTTTCCGGTGCGCGACATTGATGCGTTTGCGGCGCATCTGAGTGCTAATGACGTCAATATCGTGTTCGGTCCCAGCGCAATCCAATTGCCTCCGTATGGCAAGATAACGCTTATGGGTGTGCAAGGCCCTGGAGGCGCCTGGCTGGAATTTTACGAACCGACGCCGAGGTAAGTTCCAATCGACGCTCAGGAGTAGCGTTACCTGAGTATCACTCATATCAGTATATGAATTTTTGGCGTCGATGACATAGACACGAACTTAGGTGAAGCTCAACTGACCCATTTATTACTACTAGCCGATCAAAGTCGGAAGGGAAAGCGTTTGACAAATTCGCGCTGGTTTTTGGTAACGCTACTGAGTTTTATTACTTTTCTACCAGCATGTGGTTTTTTGCCGTCTCGGGATTTGATCTCCCTAAGCCCTTATGACAGCGGGCAGTGGAAGGTGGTCTATCGCTTATCGCAACCAACCACGGGCCTTACGCTTGTCCGCACGCCAGATGATTCCCGAAGCAGACGCTGGAACATTACATCGTCCGGCTTTGAAATCGCGAGATCAACAACTCATGACATAGTCACGCGTACCGACGGAGAGAAGTTTTCTTCAGTCGAGATCTTGGTTCCGGCTACGTACGTTCCGCTTCCAAAGGACTATGCGCCTTTTTCGCCGTTTAGTGACGGCGGTTTATTGATTCATAGTGGACGGTTTCAAGCCTGCCCGACCAGTGTGTCACAGGCTATAGACGACTGTGACGGACCGTGGTCGATGAAGATAACGGCGCCAAAGAACTCGAGCATTTTGCTAAATGGTCGAACCTATAGTCATTCGGCGCAATGGTCTGATTCGGATGATGGAACAAACCTATACGTTGGCCCCGCTTCCCCTCATCTATCTTCCCATTTCGTGGGTATTGTGGACCCCGGATTGCCTTCAGAAATAGCCGATCTACTGTCGATGGTTCTGCCGGAGCTAATGGATCTGTTTGCTCAAAGGCTTTCACCGTTGCGGCAACGTCCAATGCTATTTGTGTCATATGATTCAAATTATGATAAAGGACATGGGCGGCAAGGTGGCACGCTCCCCGACCAGATTTTCATGCACTTTTATGGACCCGGTTTGGAAAACATGACTTCGAACGACAATTCTCCTGAGGAGATTGCATGGTTCTTTGCGCACGAATCTGCACACCTTTTTCAGCGTGGCGTCACAGGTACTCGCGAATCGTCATGGATTCATGAAGGCGCTGGCGAAGCATTTGCGTATCTCATGTTGGCGAAATTGGCGATGGTGTCTCCTGAGTATCTGGCCGTGCGCAAGCAACGCGCATTAGAGGGTTGTCGCAACGCGCTGGACAACGCACCTCTTCATCACGCTGCGGCGCGAGGCAGTTTCGAGGACTACTATCAATGTGGCCTCATAATGTTTCTTGCCATTGATACTGCAATCCGAGATAAAAGTAACGACGAGCGGGATTTGTTCGATTTTTGGAAGACTCTGGCATCTGACTCAAGAAACAATCGACCCTGGGATGCTCGTGAGTTTCTTGAAGAAGTAGAACTTTCATCCAACCCACTTCTAGCAAACAAATTGCGATCATTGGTGTTCGATAAACAGGACGATCCGGCCGCTACCCTTGATCAACTTGGAGTATTTTAGTCGCGGGGAGGGCATCGTTATTCTGCGCGCGTGCTTGGCCAAAACGATGGTACCTGAGTGCGCGTTTAGCCGAACGATTCGGTCAGGTACGAAGATCACCATGCACTCAGGAGGCAGAGGCCGCGCCAGAGGCAAGCCGCTGTATGGTCCACAGCGCACCTGTCAGTGCGATGGCGGCACTTGCCGGGTAGGCGATCCTGCGCGAGTACCATGGCCGGCGCACAAAGCGGCGAAACACGCGCCATGCGATGAATAAGACGCTTAGCTGACCTAGTTCTACTCCGACGTTAAAGGCCAGCAATCCGCTCAGGAATGCCTGTTGCGGTAAGCCCAGGTCCAGCAACACCCCTGCGAAGCCCAGGCCGTGTAGCAGGCCGAACAGAAAAATCACCAGGGAGCGCAAGTGAGTCACTGCGCGTCCGCGCAACAGCAGGTTCTCGATGCCCACCCAGGCGATAGATAACGCGATTAGTGGCTCAATGACATTCGAGGGGACATTGATCAGCCCGGCCGCTGCCAGGCCCAGGGTGATCGAGTGGGCGAGGGTAAAGCTGGTGACCTGCCAAATCAGCGGACGCAGCGCGCGGATGGAGAAGAACAGCGCCAGTACGAACAGAATGTGATCGGCGCCACGTGGCACGATGTGCACGTAACCCTGCTGGATATACTGGTAAGCGATTTCGCTCCAGCTTAGCGACGGTGCGGCGGTCGATGGTGCCTGTTCAGCGGGCGCGGCCTCACTCAGTTGAGCCTGCACCGCCAAACAGAACTCGCTCGGTGGCTCTCCCGGTGGGCAAAGCTCATCTTCCGGATGTGCAAGTGCCTGGCCGGATGGCCAGGCACTCAATGCGATTAGTATGCTCGCGCTTGCGGCGAGTGCGCGAACGCCTAAGCGCCACCGTCGCCATGCCCGCGTTGCCGCTCCGCCCGGGCCGGACCCCGTGTTATACGCAAACAGCAAAGCGAGGTGGCGCCAGGCAATATTCGGCTACTTGAATCCGCGATTTCTCAGCAACGCATCGATGCTGGGCTCACGGCCGCGGAACTTTACGTACAACTTCATCGCATCATCCGTGCCGCCGGAGGCGTAAATATGTTGGCGCATACGCGATGCGAGTTCCGGATCGAATATGTTGCCGGATTCCTTAAAGCCTTCAAATCCGTCAGCATCCAGAATCTCTGACCAGATGTAGCTGTAGTAGCCAGAGGAATATCCGACCGGGCCTGAGAAAATGTGCGAGAAATACGTCGAGCGGTAGCGCACCACAATCTCTGGGATCAAACCAAGACTCTCCAGCGACGAGCGCTCAAATTCCAGGGTATCCACCGGCTCAGTGCTCTCGAGGGTGTGCCAGTCCATATCCAGAAACGCTGCGGATAAGTACTCAATAGTCGCGTAGCCCTGGTTGAACTTGCTGGCCGCTTCCAAACGGTCCATCAGTTCCTCACTGATCGGCTCGCCGGTCTGGTAGTGACGTGCGGTCACGCGCAGTACTTCGCGATCACCAATCCAGTGCTCCATCAACTGAGCCGGAAACTCGGTGTAGTCGCGCGGTCCAGAGACACCTGACACGCGGCGGTAGGTGACGTCAGACATCAGCCCGTGCAGCCCGTGGCCGAACTCATGAAACAGCGTGCTTGCATCGCCAAAACTCAACAGCGTAGGGATGTCGCCCGAGCCTTTGGGAAAGTTGCAGTTATTAATAACGATCGGGCGTACGTCGCCATCCAGTTTACTCTGCGCGCGGAAACCGCTCATCCAGGCGCCGCCACGTTTGCTTTGGCGCGGGTGAAAATCAAAGTAGAACACCGCCAGATGCGAGCCGTCGAAGTCACGTACCTCAAATACCTGAACGTCTTCCTGGTAGATGGGCATGTCTTCCAGTTCGTGGAAGGTAATACCCCAGAGTTTGTTCGCCACCATAAAAGCGGCGTCGCGAATATTCTCAAGCTTGAAGTACGGCTTTAAGATTTCATCGTCGATGTTGTACCGCGCTTTGCGGACTTTCTCGGCGTAGTGAAACCAGTCCCAGGGCTGGATCTGGAAATCACCGCCTTCAGAGTCCGCCATTTCCTGCAGGGCCGCACGCTCTTCGGTGGCCTTGGCCAGCGCCGGCTCCCACACCTGACGCATAAAGTCGTACACCTTTTTAGGAGTTTCAGCCATGCGATCCTGCAGCACCCAATCGGCGTGGGTCTTGAACCCAAGTAGATTGGCGCGCTCGACGCGCAAGGCCGCAATCTGCGCGGCTAGCTGAAGATTGTCATGCTCATTACCGTGCGTACCGCGGTCGGTCCAGGCGGAGAAAATTTTCTCACGCAGATCGCGCCGAGTGGAGTACTGCAGGAACGGCGTCATGCTCGAGCGGGTGAGGGTAAATAGGTAGCTGCCTTCCTGGTCGCGTTGGCGCGCGGTCTCTGACGCTGCCGCGCGAACAAAATCAGGCAGCCCGGCCAGTTCTTCCTCGCTGTTAAGCACCAGTTGGAACGCGTTGTTCTCCGCCAGAAGGTTCTGTCCGTACTTGACGGTGAGCGAGGAGATTTCCTGGTTCACCTCGTTCAGGCGAGCTTTGGCGCTGTCATCCAGATTGGCCCCGGCACGCTCAAAATCGCGGTGCACGCGGGTCAGCACGTAGGCCTGCTCCTCGTTCAGCCCGAGATCTGCGGCCTGTTGTTTCAGTGTCTTCACGCGGGCGAACAGCTTGCTATCCAGGAAAATGTCGGTGTTGTGACGGGACAGGCGCGGGGAAATATCCGCCTGAATTTTCTGTAACTCCGGGTTGGTATTGGAGCCGGTCATGCTGAAGAACACCCGGGACACCTTGCCCAGCAACTCGCCGGCGCGGTCCAGTGCCTCAATCGTGTTGGCGAAGGTGGGCGGCTGCGCATTGTCAGCGATTGCGCGAATCTCCTCGCGATTAATCCGCATGCCTTCCTCAAACGCCGGAATGTAATGCCGTTCTTCTATCTGCCCGAAGGGGGGCGCGCCGAATGGTGCCGTCCATTCCTGCACGATGGGGTTGTCGCTAAGGTCTGCGGTTGCTTTGACCGCCGGCGTTTCAGTGCTCTGCGTAACGCTCATGTCGGTGTTCTCGGCGGCGCTATCTGGCGCCTGCGTGTCGGTGCCCTTGTCGGCACATGCGACGATAGTGCCCGCCAGTGCCAAAACCAGCACTCGGTATCCTGATTTGCTCATTATGATGTGTCCTTTTTACGGGCAGCATGCTCATTTGGGTTCGCGCAGGCAGCTTGGCAAGCGCGAGGAGACCCCCGTGGTGGATGCTGTTGATTGTCATCGCCGACTGACCGGCGCTTTGAAGAGCTCGTGTCGAGCCATCGTAATTATGACTGTCGAAGCCTGGAAAGGGTCGCAAGATACCACTGATAGCGTTCAGGCGTTACTGGATCAGACCGCCCCGAGCGCGTATGCGGGTGAAGTACCGACGCAAGAAGACAGTGGTGCGAGTGCCTAATCTAGCCAAAAAGCGCGAACTCGCTTCCTTCGGGAATTAGTAATTCTAATAATATCAATAATATAATATGATATATTAATGTAACTTATGTTGCTTGCGGCATCCGCATTGGATCCTAGAGCAGTTCTGACATATTGCCTGCCTTGGCTAAATCGTGTTCGCCGGGCTGTTACGCCCAGGCCGGAGCGCGAGTTGCCCGCGTGAGGCCGCATGACCTGTGGAGTTTTGTTCTTGGGTAGAGAGATGGGACCGGATAACCGCATAATCACCGGATAGCAGTTAGCACCGAGGACGTCACGCACATGAGCGGCGATACATATGAGGCCGGCAACAGCCGGCCGCGGAAAGGGTTTTCAGGTCGCCAGGTAGTGGTGTTTATGTTGCTGGCGGTGCTGGTCACGGCAGCGCTCACCTTTTGGGTAGCGCGGACCTACCTGTTTCGCACCAGCTTCAACCCGGTGGAACTTAGCCAGCGAGAGGAAGCCAAGCTGGAAGGCAAGCTTCAGGCGCTGGGCTGGCAAGGTCGTCTGCAGGACCCGGCCGATGGGCAACTGCTTGAGCCGGTGCCATATTCCGAATCGGATGCGGACCGGGAAGTCAGTCTGACTGAGAAAGAGCTGAACGGGTTGCTGGCGCGCAATACCGATATGGCCAACCGTATTGCAGTGGATCTGGCCAACGATCTGGCGAGCGCACAGATGCTGTTGCCAGTCCCGCCGGACTTTCCCTTTCTGGGCGGAAAGACCCTGCGCATGAGCGCCGGACTTGAGCTTGCCTATAACAACGAGCGGCCCGTGATTGTGCTGAAAGGGCTCAGCGTGATGGGCGTGCCTTTGCCCAACGCGTGGATGGGGAATCTAAAGAACGTTGATCTGGTGCAGGAATTTGGCGGGAATGCCGGATTCTGGCGCAGTTTCGCGGCCGGGATTGAACACATCGAAGTGCGCGATGGTCGATTGCATATCAAGCTGAACGAATAGGCGCCCAGCGTCTCGCTGGGGGCGGTTTTTTCGTGCCCCGGGCCAACGGAGCACTTGTTCATCACGCTCGCGCGATAAATAAAACGCCATAGCTGGCTATAATGCGCGAAAGTTAAGTAATGATGGACATCACATGGCTGAATCCAATGCGCTCGGGGGATCGCTGACCCGACGAATCCTGTACGGCATGGCCCTCGGGGTAATTGTGGGTCTGCTGATCAATCTGCTGGATTGGTCATTCGGACGTGACACTTTGGCCATGGGCCTGTTTGATACGCTGGGGCAGATGTTCCTGCTGGGGTTGCGGATGCTGGTCGTGCCAGTAGTGCTGGTGTCGCTGGTCTGCGGTGTGACATCCTTGGCCAACCCCGCCGAGTTAGGTCGTCTGGGTGGCAAGACCATCGCCCTGTACCTGCTGACGACGGCTGTGGCAATTACACTTGCCGTCACCATCTCGCTGATGGTCTCGCCGGGCGAGGGATTTACCGCGCCCGCCATCGCCGAGTACACACCACCGCCATCGCAGTCGATCAAAGACGTCATCCTGAACATGGTGCCCTCCAACCCAGTGCGCGCAATGGCTGAGGGCAAGATGCTTCAGCTGATTGTGTTCGCAATTCTGTTCGGCCTGGCCATCAGTTTTGCGGGCGAGTCGGGTCGGCGCATCCGCAGCGTGTTCGAGGATCTTAACGAGGTCGTAATGCAACTGGTCACCCTGGTGATGAAGTTTGCCCCCATCGGCGTGTTCGCGCTGATGGCAAAACTTGCTGCGACACTCAACTGGGGTGATTTCGGCGAGATGCTCACCTATTTTTTCACCGTGCTGGGCGTACTGTTGCTGCACGGTCTGGTGACCTATCCGCTGATGCTCAAGTTTCTGACCGGGTTGAGTCCGGTGATCTTCCTCAACAAGATGCGCACCGTTATGACCTTTGCGTTTAGCACCTCCTCCAGCAATGCCACGCTGCCGGTGACTCTACGCACAGTGGAAGAGCGCCTGGGGGTAAATAACTCGGTGGCCTCGTTTACGGTGCCACTGGGTGCGACCATCAATATGGATGGTACGGCCATCATGCAGGGTGTGGCGACGGTTTTCATCGCCAATGTCTATGGCGTCGATCTGACCAGCGCGCAGTTGGTGACGGTGGTGCTGATGGCCGTGCTTGCCTCGATCGGTGCAGCCGGCGTACCCGGTGTTGGCCTGGTGTTGCTGGCGACCGTGCTGGAGCAGGTTGGGCTGCCGGTCGAAGGCATTGCGCTGGTGCTGGGCGTCGACCGGTTGTTGGACATGGTCCGTACCATTGTCAACGTGACCGGCGACGCGACGGTGACGTGTATCGTCGCCCGCAGCGAGGGGGAACTAGAGGAGGCTGTGTTTAAGGATCCGGGTGCCGGCATCCTAAAGTCCGCGGCGGAACCTGCGTGACCCGGCTCTTGCGTCCCCGGTTTGGTTGGCAGAGCTAACGCATTGGCGAAGGAGAGCCAGTTTTCGCTGCTTAAGAAGCGTCGCTTCGGGCCGTTCTTCGCAACCCAGTTCCTGGGTGCGTTTAACGACAACGTATTTAAGAACGCACTGATCATTCTGCTCGCGTTTCGCGGGGCCAGTGAGCTGAACATGAACTCAGGCGTGTTGATTAATCTCAGCGCCGGATTGTTCATCCTGCCGTTCTTCCTGTTCTCAGCCACCGCAGGGCAACTAGCGGATAAATACGACAAAGCCCTGTTGATACGTCGTATTAAGTTCATCGAAATTCTGGTGATGAGTCTGGCCGCCGTTGGCTTTTTGTTTGGACAGTTACAGTGGCTGATTCTCTTGCTGTTTGTGATGGGCACCCAATCGGCTTTCTTCGGGCCCATCAAGTACGGCATATTGCCGCAGCATCTGGACACCGATGAGTTGGTTGGCGGCAACGGTATGGTGGGCATGGGCACTTTCTTGGCCATCCTACTTGGCACGATGCTTGGGGGATTCCTGATCGCGACAAATCAGGGCCCGGTACTGGTCTCGGCGGCCGTGATGGTGGCAGCCGCAGCAGGGTACTGGGCCAGTCGGGCGATCCCAAACGCTTCCGCGCCAGCGCCCGATTTAAAAATGAACTGGAACCCGTTTACCGAGACGTTCCGGTTGGTAGGCTATGCGCGCGAGAACCGCACCGTGTTTCTTTCGGTGCTGGGCATTTGCTGGTTCTGGTTCTTTGGTTCGGTCGTGTTGGCGCAACTGCCCAACTATGCCAAATTTACACTCGGCGGCGATGAGCAAGTGGTGACGTTGCTGCTAACCTTGTTCTCTGTCGGGGTTGGGGTGGGCTCGATCAGTTGCGAGCGCCTGTCCGGGCATCGTGTGGAGCTTGGGCTGGTGCCGCTGGGGTCCATCGGTCTCACCGTGTTCATGTTGGACTTGTATCTGGCCAACCCAGCCGTGATCGCCAGCGGGGAGCCGGTACTGTTGGGAGCCATTGAGTTTCTGCGCACGCCTGGCAACTGGCGGCCCATGTTCGATGTGGTGATGATCGGGGTGTCGGGCGGTTTATACATCGTGCCGCTTTACGCGCTGATTCAGCAACGCAGTGAACCCAGCCGGCGATCCCGTATTATTGCTGCCCTGAATATTCTGAACGCGTTGTTCATGGTAGTGGCGGCAGTCAGCGCGATTGGTTTTCTGCTGGCCGGATTCAGCATCCCACAACTTTTCTTAGGGCTGGCGGTCCTGAACGCGCTAGCCGCGTTGTATATCTATACGCTGGTGCCGGAGTTCTTGATGCGGTTCCTGGCCTGGATCCTTATCAACGTAATGTACCGGATCACCAAGCGCGGTGAGGAGCACCTGCCGTCTGAAGGGGCAGCATTGCTGGTCTGCAATCACGTGAGTTTCATGGACGCGCTGGTGGTGGCGGCCAGCGTGCCACGGCCGGCAAGGTTTGTGATGTATCACAAGATTTTCGACGCGCCGATTTTGCGGTTTATCTTCCGCACCAGCAAGGCAATCCCTATTGCGGGTCGCAATGAAGACCCAGAACTACTTGAGCGCGCTTATGACGCGATTGCCGAGGAGCTGGAGGCTGGTCAGCTGGTGTGCATCTTTCCGGAAGGTAAGATTACGCGTGATGGTGAGATGAACGAGTTCCGCAAAGGTGTGGAGCGTATCGTGCAGCGTACGCCTGTGCCGGTGGTACCACTGGCGCTTCGTGGCATGTGGGGCAGTTTTTTCAGCCGCGATGGTGGTAAAGCCATGCAGCGAATACCGCGCCGGTTTTTCTCCAAGATCGAGGTGGCTGTGGGTGAACCGGTTGCGCCGCAAGATGTACAGGCGCAGGCGTTGCACGATACCGTCCTGGGTATGCGAGGGGACTGGAAATAGTCGCTGGCGATCACTCGCGTTTCATTGTGCTTCCGATCCCGATCCCGGCCGCTTTCGCGGCCGTGAACCTCATATTCACTGAATGAACCTGACGGAACGGCCCCCAACGCGCTCCGTACCGGCTCCACCGTATTTTGGCTACTCCTAAGGTGGTAAGGCTAGCGAGTGATTGACCGTGATTTGACGCGAGGCGCATTATGGCCACAAACGAATAATGAGTGAACGGTCGACACACGATTTGGGGGAATGTAACGACAGGCTTTGACAAACATGTCGTTACGCGCATTCCAGTTCGACGAGACTTTATTTTGCGATCAGACGGCCGCCGCTGTGATGCGCGAAGTCTCGTCTGTCTATGTTCAACCGCAGTGTTGAACAAAATTGGGAAATACTTATGGGTCTGGATCTGGCAACTCAATTCGCAGAGCAGGTAACTCTAAACCAGCTTGTACAAAACCTTCTGTATGCTACGGGGACAGTCGGAGCGATGTTTATCGTAGTCGGTCTGATTCTGATTGATGCGGGGGGCACCCGCAGGCGCAACGAGGGCCGGAGTGATCGAAAGGCCACTCCGCGGCTCTGGCGGTACTGCTGTTGCGACTCGCCAACACGAGCACACCCGGATATCAAGGGGTGCCCGTCAGCCGTTGTCGATGGCCCTTGATGCACGTGTCATCGGACATGGCTTCGCAGACGTTGATCAGGTGCTGTAACACCTCCTTCGTGCGGATGTTGTCGTCGCCGTAGGCTTCCGCCAGCACAGCAAGTGCCGTCGAGAAGTTCTCTCGTGCCGTACTCAGGTTTTTCCGTTGTTGCTGAATAAGACCCAGGTTGACAAAGTCATAGGCGGTGTCGGGATGATCGCGCCCCAAGTTGGCTACTGAAATACTCAGGGACTGCTGCGCCGCCGCCTCGGCCCGCGCCAGCCGGTCGGTCCGCGCGTACAGTTCACTCAGATAGTAGTAGTCGTAAGCCAGCAATATATGCTGCGATGGCAGTTGCGCGAGATGGCTATTTAGCGCCTGATTCAGTAGACGCTCTGCGTTTTCGAAGTTCTCCAGACGCAGCTCGATCGAGCCCAATGCGGAGGCAACCTGTGTGGTTCTGAAGTTCTCTGCGCCAGCCTTGTCGGACAACACCGCCAATACCTCGCGATACAATGCGGCAGAGTCTTCCCAGCGTTCTTCGTGGGCACGGATAGAGGCAAGCGATAGCACGGCGTTCTGGGTGAGCACGTGATTGCGCCCCAGGGCCTCCTCAAGTAGTGCCGTCCCTTCAAGGTTCGCCTCGGCGGCGCGCTCGAAATCGCTTTCCCGATCGAAGATCCGCCCCAGATTCACCGCGTTCTGGCCGCGCTGCTCCTGCTGATCAGGCATCGCTTTGTAGAGCCGTTGCGATATCGCAATATGTTCGCGCGCCTGTGCCAGCTCAGCAGCGTAGATAAGCGAGTCCGCCAGTTCGCTATGGGCGCGGGCCAACGCAGCAGGGCCCGATCGAGACTTGCTTTGCAAGGCATCCACAATGGATTGATTGTGCTGCACCATTTGCGGGTAGTTGCCCTGGTGGAATCTCAGGCGGGAGAGGGCGTAGAGCGTGTCGGTCGAGCCCGGGTAATCGGCGCCGTGCCTTGCGCGCTCGTTCGCCAACACCTGGTCCAGGTGTTGTTCGCTTTGTTCAAGCTGGCCCAGCGCCGAGTACGAATCACCCAGGGCAAGCGCGATCGCGTCGCGCACCTGCGGATGCATGTGATTGGCCTGACCGAGTTTAAACTCAGCTTCACGCAATACATCCAGCACCCGGACGTCACGGCCGGATGCGATCGGGCTGGGAGCGCGCAGCATTTGCTGGAGAAAGGCGGATATCTCGCGCGCTTTACTGGCTTCCAGTTGGGCCGCGTTGCGTTCATGTTCCAGTCGAAGCGAATACACGGCGACGAGCGTGGTAACGCCCAGCAGTGTGACGGCGGTCGCGGCGCTGGCCAGCCAGTGGCGACGCAGGAACTTGCCGATCCGATAGCCAAGGCTGTCGGGATGCGCCGCGATGGGAAAGCCGCGCAGATAGGCGTCGATATCGCTGGCCAGCATCGCCACCGACGGGTAGCGTCGCTCAGGGCGTTTGCGTAAGGCGGTGCTGACGATGGTGTCCAGATCCCCACGCAATGCGCGGCGCATCTGTCGGGCGCTGCGATTGGGGATAGCCTGGGCGCGCGTGGGTACGCTGAGCGCATCGCCGGCAATGACCACCTCACTGGGGCGCGGCGCGCGCGTTTCACAAATCTGCTGCTCCAGCGCTCGTGTGCCGCTTTTGGCGGAGTATGGACGTTGGCCCGTGAGCAACTCGAACAGAAGCACGCCCAACGAGAATACGTCGCTGGAGGTAGTAATGGGCAATCCTTGTATCTGCTCCGGGCTGGCGTGAGAGGGCGTCATTGGTCGCATGGCCGTCGCCGTATGTGCGCCCTCAATACTTCTGTGATGGTTGCCTAGCAACTTGGCAATGCCAAAGTCCAGGAGCTTAACGACGCCCTCATGCGTGACCAGAAGGTTGGCCGGCTTAATGTCCCGGTGCACGATGAGATTGCGGTGCGCGTAGTGCACGGCTGCGCAAGTCTGTTGGATCAGCCGCAAGCGTTGGCGCAGACCGCATATATTCTGCGCGCAGTAACTGTCGATGGGCTCGCCGTCAATGTATTCCATGACCAGATACGGGCGTCCGTCGTCGGTCGACCCGCCGTCAAGCAGGCGTGCGATGTTCGGGTGCTCCAGCCCTGCAAGGATTTGTCGTTCGGCCTGGAAGCGTTTTAGAACGTCATCGGTATCCAGCCCCCGGCGCAGAATTTTGACCGCGACTTTGTGCTCGAATGCGCCGTCTTCTCGGCGGCCCCGGTACACCGTGCCCATGCCGCCACGGCCAATCCGCTCCAGCAGGACGTAGCGAGCGATGTTGGGAGTGGGGGCGGGTGTGGGCTCAAATTCGTCCGGCTCATCCTCGGCCGTGGCGTAGGCCAGCAGCGACACCAACTCTTCGTGCATTTGTCTATCGCGCTTCGCCAACTGCATCAACCAGGGTTCGCGTTGTGCAACAGGCATTGCGTGAGCCCGTGCGAATTGCGTTTTTAGTTCCTGCCAGCGAGCGTTGTTCAGAGCGCTACTCCGCGGCTTTATCCATTTCGCGTGATAACCAAGCCCGTGCCATGGTCCAGTCGCGCTTAACCGTGGACAAAGAGCAGTTCAACGCTTGTGCGGTCTGCTCCATTGACAGTCCACCGAAAAACCGTAGCTCAACCACGTGCGCCTGGCGCGCATCCTGAAGTCCCAGCGCCGTTAGCGCGTCGTCCAGATCCAGCAGCAGTGGATTCTGTGCCAGTGCGATATGAGCCGCTTCATTGAACTGGATGGGACGCGCGCGACCACCGCGTTTGTCGGCAAACTTGGCGCGTGCGTGGTCCACCAGAATCTGCCGCATCTGGCGTCCGGCCAGCGCAAGAAAATGTTCTCGATCCTGGATGCCTAAGTCGTTTCCTGCGGCCAGCTTTAGATAAGCTTCGTTGGCCAGGGCGGTTGCCTGGAGAGTGTGGTTATCGGGTTCGCGGCTTAAGTACCCACGGGCCAGCCGTCGTAGCTCGTCATAAACAAGCGGCACCGCGGCTTCGAGAGCCGCGGCGTCACCCGCGCGGTACGCGGCGAACAATGTGGTGAGGTCTTGCGCCATCGCAACTGCGACACTAGCAAATGTGCCGCGGGCTGGCGACCAGAATCCGCAGCCTTCTGCGCGGTCTGATGATTATGGTGAATACTGTTTGAAACCGGGGTGCGCTTATATGCGTTCAATCACCATCGCGATGCCCTGGCCAACACCAATACACATCGTGCACAGCGCGTAGCGGCCGCCGGTGCGGCGCAGTTGGTAGGCAGCGGTGGTGACCAGTCGTGCACCCGACATGCCCAGTGGATGCCCCAGCGCAATGGCGCCCCCGTTGGGGTTAAGCGATTCCAGATCATCCGGCAAGCCCAGTTGGCGGGTGACGGCCAGCCCCTGCGCGGCGAACGCCTCGTTCAGTTCGATCACATCCATCTGCTCAATCGACAAACCTGTGAGTGCCAGTACTTTGCGTGAAGCCGGCGCTGGCCCGATGCCCATGATGCGCGGCTCGACGCCCGCTACCGCTGTCCCTAGCACTCGTGCGATCGGGGTGAGGCCGTGTTGCTTCGCCCCTTCAGGGGAGGCCAGCAGCAACGCGCACGCGCCATCATTGACGCCCGAAGCGTTGCCGGCGGTGACGCTGCCACCGGCTCGGAAAGGCGCTTTCAGCGAGGCCAGTTTTTCCAGTGTGGAACCTGCTCTTGGATGCTCGTCCGTATCGACTACCAGCGGCTCGGCTTTGCGTTGCGGGACCGGCACAGCCACTATCTCTTCAGCCAGATGGCCATTGCCCTGCGCGGCCTCAGCGCGTTGCTGGCTGCGTAGGGCAAACCTGTCCTGATCTTCACGGTCGATGGAAAACTCTTCCGCCACGTTCTCGGCGGTCTCCGGCATGGAGTCGATGCCGTATTGTTTCTTTAGCAGGGGATTGACAAAGCGCCAGCCGATGGTGGTGTCGAAAATTTGTGCTTTGCGGCTGAATGCCGTGTCCGCTTTCGGCATCACAAACGGGGCGCGCGACATAGACTCCACGCCGCCTGCCATCATCACGTGGGCCTCGCCGGTCTTCAGCGCTCTGGCACTCATGGCCACAGCGTCCATGCCGGATCCGCATAGGCGATTGAGCGTGCCCGCAGGGACGTCAGTGGGCAGGCCGGCCAGCAATGCGGCCATGCGCGCGACATTGCGGTTGTCCTCACCAGCCTGGTTGGCGCATCCCAGTAGCAGGTCATCAATACATGTGGCGTCCAGGGTGGGATTCCGCCGCACCAGTTCGCCGATCACAATAGCGGCAAGATCGTCGGGGCGCACGGAGGCAAGGGCGCCGCCGAAACGGCCAATGGGGGTGCGGATAGCATCGCAGATCAACGCGTCTGACATGGAATTCCCTTTGTTGAATGGTAGGCGCGAGGCGTATCGTATACTCGCCCGCATTGCGAATCCGTAATGATACAAAACTTCTCCGACCCATTGCCATGATGTATCATTTCGGCCACGACCTATTCATTGCCACCAGAGGTTCGCAGGCCGCAGTGGCAAGCATTATAAGGAACGCGTCTATGAAGCTTGAGTGTTTCGCCGAAGACCAATGGGTTACCAGCCAGCAGGAAGGGGCGGTGCTGCACAGTGCCGTCTCCGGCGAGGTGATCGGTGAAGCCAGCAGTGGCGGGCTAGATTTCGGTGCGATGGCCATGTTCGCCAGGCGTGTGGGCGGGCCTAATCTGCGTCGCTATACCTTTCACGAGCGTGCGCTGATGTTGAAGCAGCTTGCTGCGTACCTGATGGAGCACAAAGAACGGCTCTACGCGCTGTCCACCGACACCGGCGCGACACGCCGCGACTCCTGGGTGGATATTGAGGGTGGGATTTCCACCCTGTTTGTGTACTCCAGTAAGGGACGCCGAGAGTTACCCAACGCCTACGTGCTCCCGGACGGTCCGGTCGAGGCGCTCTCGCGCAACGGGACCTTCGTCGGTCAGCACATTCGCCTGCCACTGCATGGCGTTGCCGTGCATATCAATGCATACAATTTTCCCTGCTGGGGCATGCTTGAGAAGCTGGCTCCGTGCTTGTTGGCAGGCGTGCCTGCGATCGTCAAGCCAGCGACAAGTACCTCCTATCTGACTGAGCTAATGTTCCGCATCATCATTGACAGCGGTATTCTCCCCGTGGGCGCGGTACAGCTCATCTGTGGCAGCACAGGCGATTTGCTGGACCATCTGACCTGTCAGGACGCCGTGTGCTTTACCGGCTCCAAGGGAACTGCGGACTTTTTGCGCCAGCACCCCAACGTGATTGCCCAATCGGTGCGTTTCAGCGGCGAAGCGGATTCGCTTAACTGCTCCATTCTGGGCCCCGATGCGACAGCCGGCTCGCCTGAGTTTGATCTGTACTTGAATGAGATCGTCAACGAGATGACTAGCAAAGCCGGGCAGAAGTGTACGGCGATTCGTCGCATCATTGTGCCGCGGGCTTTGAGCGGCGATCTGCTCAGCGCGTTGGCCAGTCGTCTGGCCGCGATAAAAGTGGGCCATCCGGGCAGCAAAGCCACCCAGATGGGCGCATTAGCCAGTCTCGCCCAGCGCGAAGAAGTGCGCGAGCGAGTGCAGGAACTACAACGCGATTGCGATCTGGTGCACGGCGACCCGCAGCACACGCAGGTGCTTGATGCAGATGCCGAGCGCGGTGCATTTTTTGGCCCGGTGCTGTTGCATTGTGATGCGCCGTTGTCCGCGTCGGCCCCGCACGATGTGGAGGCCTTTGGCCCGGTCGCAACGGTGCTGCCGTATGAGGATCTGGATCAGGCCAGCGAACTGGCGCGGCGCGGGGAGGGAAGTCTCGTCGGCTCCATCTTCACCCATGACGAGGAGGTCGCCCGAACATTGACGCTAGAGAATGCGCCCTACCACGGCCGGCTGGTGCTGATTAACCGTGATTGCGCAGGGGAATCCACCGGTCATGGTTCGCCATTGCCGCATATGGTGCATGGCGGGCCCGGACGCGCCGGTGGCGGCGAGGAGCTAGGCGGGATGCGCGCAGTTCACCACTACATGCAACGCACTGCGTTGCAGGGCTCGCCGAGTATGTTGAGCGCGGTCACACAGCAGTGGATTCGTGGCGCACGCGAGAACGCCCCAGGTGTGCATCCGTTTCGCCGCAGCTTTGAGCAACTGGCGATTGGTGACACGCTGCATACGGACGAGCGTGAGGTGACGGTGGCCGATATCGAGAAGTTTGCCCATGACACCGGCGATACCTTCTACGCGCACATGAACGAGGAGCAGGCTGCGGCGAATCCGTTTTTTGAAGGGCGTGTGGCGCACGGCTACCTAATTGTGTCGGTGGCCGCCGGCTTGTTTGTTGATCCGCCGATGGGGCCCGTGCTGGCTAACTACGGGCTGGATAACCTTCGGTTTGCCACGCCGGTGTCACCCGGAGACAAACTGAAGGTTCGTCTCACCTGCAAAGCGAAGAGTCTGCGCGAAGGGGCGGGGTATGGTGAGGTGCGTTGGGATACCGAGGTGACCAATCAGAACGATGAGATCGTGGCCTCGTACGATGTGCTAACGATGGTCGGTACCGATGAGACAGTGAGCGAACTGCTCGATACCGCTGGGCAGACATGATGTATCCGGGGCGACCTCAAGGGGTCGCCCCGGACGAACGTAGCAACCGCCGCAGGGCCGCCTAGCTGTTGTTGAAGACGTGCAGATCTCGTTGCGGGAACGGAATGCTCACGCCGGCCGCATCCAGGGACTTCTTGATCCGCTCGGTGACATCGTGAGAAGCCGGGGCGTATTTCTTGGGGTCTACCCACGGGCGTACGGCCAGGTTTACGCTGCTGTCACCTAGTGAGGCCACAGTGACTGACGGAGGCGGGTCGGACAACACATACTCGCTCTTCGTGATCCCGGCCAGCAGTGCCTCGCGTGCTTTATCGATATCGTCGCCGTAACCAATACCCACCTCAAGATCCATCCGCCGCGCCGGCATCTCGGTGTAGTTAATGATCTTGTCAGACATCACCTGACCATTGGGGACGATAATCTTGGTTTTGTCGGGGGTGCGCAGCACGGTGGTGAAAACTTCGACTTCTTCCACCCAGCCCTCAGTGCCAGCCACATCTACGTAGTCACCAAGACGGTAGGGGCGGAAGAGTATAATCAATACGCCCGCAGCGAAATTCGCCAACGAACCTTGCAGCGCCAGGCCAATTGCGAGGCCGGCCGCACCAATCACAGCGACCAGGGAGGCGGTTTGAATACCTAAGGCGCCGATGGTGGCGATGATGACGAAGGTCAACAGAAGCGCGTAAACGATATTGCCCAGGAACTTGACCAGCATGCTATCCATGCCGCTCTTGGCCAATACACGGTTGGCAATACGGGAGACCAGCTTGGCTATCCACCGGCCGACAATGAAGATCGCCAGCGCCTTGAGCGCGGCCACGCCGTAGGTCGAGGCGGCCTCAGTGAGTATTGGTATCCATTTTTCGATGTCGAAGTCCATAGTGTCCCCCCAGTATGGATAAGGTTTGGATGATAGACGCCCGTGTCCATCATGCAGCACGTATTCTAGCGCGGGCGTTCAGCAAGTTCCGCAGGAGAAAGAAAAACATTGTTTCCACTGACAAAATGGCACAGATCATTTTAGAATGCGGCCTGGGCACGCGGCCGTCAGATACCGTGGCTTGTCGAGCCGGCAGGGCGCCGGCTCAAGATGCAGCATCCAAGGAGGAGTAAACGATGCGGGTGGGGATACTCGGCGCCACTGGAATGCTAGGTCATCACGTTGCGCTGGCGGTGGCCGCGGCCGGTGATGAACCGGTGGTGTTGCACCGTTCTGGAGCTAACATGAGTCGGGTAGAGGATATCCAGGCGCTGCGTATCGTGGCCGACCTGGACAAACCGCATACCCTCATCAGCGCGTTTTCGCGCCTGGACGGTGTGATCCACTGTGCGGGTCACTATCCGACGCTACCCCGCCCGTGGCGGGTCGACGTTGAGCATGCCCGGCGGCAGACCGAGAACTTTCTCGATGCCTGCAAGCGCACGCGACTAGCACGAGTGGTGTATGTGGGCAGCTCGATTGCGTTGCGCCGGGCACCTGACGGCGGCGCGGGCCACGAAGGGCTGATCTACGTTCAGCCGCCTGAGGATCACAATCCCTATTTGCAGGTTAAATGGGTGATGGATCATCTATGCGCAGAAGCTGCGATGGAAGGTATGAACCTGAGTCTGGCCATCCCTTCGATGTGCCTGGGTGAATACGATTTCGGACCTAGCACCGGGCAGCTGGTGACGCGGTTGGCTCGCGGCGTCATGCCTGCCTACGTGCGGGGCAACCGCAATGTCATCTATGCCGGCGATGCGGCGCATGGGATCTATCGGGTCTATCAGGACGGGTTGCCCGGGGAGCGCTACCTGTTGACGGGCGCCAACATCACCATGGACGATCTGATGAGCACCATCGCGAACGCCGCAGGTGTGCGCGTGCCGCGGGCGATCTCCCTGTCCAGCGCCCGCGCGGTTAGCGGCTGGCAGGCGCTACGGTATCGGTTTCTGAGTGGTCCGGAACCGCAGATCAGCCCAACTGCGATCGCGGTGATGGCCTACGGCCAGTTTCTATCCGGCGACAAAACCTTTAACGCGTTGCACTTCAACGCGACCACGGGCATCGAGCAGGCCGTGAGACGATCACTGGACTGGTTCCGAAAGGTTGGCTACATTCCCGAGGGTCCGTCTTCCTGAAACGGCAGGTAGCCGGGCGCAGGACTGTCCTGAACTGTTCAGCACTGCCTGGCGATGGCGTGCGTGACCCGAGCGGAAACCGATATGACGTTTGAATTTGTCATCCCTCCCATTGTGGATCCCGACGGCGTCGGCGAGGCGGCACGTCCGCGTGCCATGCGCCCCTCCAGTGCCCGTGAGCGCGACGATCTGGCCGTGCACACCGGCGGCGAGCCCTTGTCGGACTTCGACGGCAACAGTAATCCCTACATCGATTACCAGAGTATCGATTTGTTGCTGAGCCTGCAGCACCCGCGCTCGCAGGGCTACGATGAGATGTGCTTTATCCTCATGGGGCAGACCAAGGAGTTACTGTTTAAATCGTTGTACTTTGAGCTATACAACGCACGTTTGCGAATTATCGACGACGATGTGCCCAACGCCATGATGTTGCTCACACGCGCGGACCGGCTGATCGGACTCATTGAAAACGTATGGGATGTGCTCAACACCATATCCGCAGATGGCTTTCGCCAGTTCCGCGATCAACTCGGGGTTGCCTCGGGGCAACAGTCCTTCATGTACCGTCACGTGGAATTCGTGCTTGGCAATAAGTCGCGCCGAATGTGCAAGGTGCATCGCAATGTCAGCCATATATATCCGGCGTTGCGAGAGAACCTGAACGCGACCAGCCTGTATGATGAAGTGCTGGCGTTGCTTGCCCGACGTGGGTATGAGATTCCGTCGCAGTGCCTGCAGCGCGACTGGTCTGCGCCTTACGAGGTGCATGACGCGGTGGAAGCCGCCTGGGAGGCAGTTTACGCAACGCCGAGCAGCGAGAATGATTTGTACCAGTTGGGCGAGTTGCTTACGCGTGTGTCCGAGACTTTTTCGGTGTATCGCTGGCGGCATTTTGTGACGGTGCAAAAGATCCTTGGCATGAAGGCGGGCAGCGGCGGCTCCGCGGGCGTGGGCTGGTTACGCGCGGTGGTTGATCACCGGTTTTTTCCAGAACTATGGAGCATTCGCACGCGTCTGTAATTTACACCCGATCAGCATTCTGAAGGAGAGCCCACGTGGCATTGACCAAACGCGAGTTTCTTAAACTGTCTGCCGTCGCAGGTGGGGTCGGGGTCCTCAGCGGATGCCAGAGCACGTTGCAGGCTGGTGCGCCGTCGGCAGCCCACGAGCCCGCCAGCACGTTAGGGCTGCAACCGATTACCGAAGATCTGGTGCCGATCAGCACCGCTGAGCGGCAAGGGCGTGTGGCCCGTGCACAAGCGTTGATGGCACAGAACAACCTGGATGCCATTGTGCTGGAACCCGGCTCTGCGATGACCTACTTTACCGGCATCCGGTGGTGGCGTAGTGAGCGGTTAACGGCCGTGGTCATTCCTCGCGAGGGCGACATCGGGGTGATCACGCCTTACTTCGAAGAACCCAGCGTGCGCGAGTCGATGACGTTCGGCGACGACGTGCGCACCTGGCACGAGCACGAGAGCCCGTTCGAGCGCGTTGCACAGCTCTTGCAGGACCGCGGCTTTGGCGGCGGTCGCATCGGTTTGGAAGAGACTGTCCGCTACTTTGTGGTGGATGGGCTGCAGCGCAGTGCACCCAGAAGTACGCTCGCTAGTGCACTGGCGGTGACGTTGGGTTGTCGCATGTACAAGTCCGTGCACGAGCTCGCTTTGATGCAGCGGGCGAACGAAATCACGCTACGCGCGTACACCCATGTCTACGACAATCTTCGCGCAGGCATGACGCCCGGCGATGTCAAAGATCTGATGCGCGCAGCGCAAGCCGCGCTGGGTGGCAGTGGCATCTGGGGCCTGGCGTTGTTTGGCGAGGCCAGTGCGTATCCCCACGGCACCAGTCAACCGCAGAGCATTCGTGAGGGGGAGATTGTATTAATGGATTGCGGCTGCGCTGTGCACGGTTATCAATCGGATATTTCGCGCACGTTTGTTTTCGGCGAGCCAAGCGGGCGCCAGCGCGAGGTGTGGGACACAGTGCGCGAAGGCCAGCAGATTGCATTCGAGGCGGCGCAGCCAGGTGTGCCGGCGGGGCACGTGGACGATGTGGTGCGGACCTATTATGAGAGCCTGGGATACGGGCCCGGCTATAAGACACCCGGGCTCAGTCATCGCACTGGGCACGGCATCGGCATGGACGGGCACGAAAGCGTTAACTTTGTGCACGGCGAGCGAACGCCGCTGGCGCCCGGCATGTGTTTTTCCGATGAACCTGGGTTGTACATCTACGGTGAGTTTGGTGTGCGGCTGGAGGATTGCATCTACATCGCCGAAGACGGACCCGTGTGGTTTACTGAGCCGCCTGCAAGTATTGATGATCCGATCGGGCCGATTCCAGCCAGAAACCGCGCGGGCTAAGCGCCCGCCAAAATCTCCTGCGGGGGTTTAAGCAAAAGCCCGCCGAGGGCGGGCTTTTACCGGTGCTACCCGAGGTGCGGGTAGATAGATCAGCTACAGGAAGTGTACTAGTGCGAACACAATGGCGGTCAGTGCAATGCTGCTGTGAATAACACCTTTCACACTGGCCATCACGCTCACCTTGCCGAATACCGCGTTCAGTTCCAGCAACACAACGATGATCAGTGCGGCCAGAAAACCTATGTCGCCCAGGTCCATGCCCTGCAGGCCACCCATGCTGAAATTGCCGTGCTTGGATGCAAGCATGCCGAACAGCATCGGGCCGGAGAACAGTGTATTGGTACGTGAGGCCAGCAAGGCCTTCGGGCCTGCGGTGGCAGCATCGCCAGGGACAATGCCAATCACGACTTTTTGCGCCGGCCAGATAATCAGCCACACGTTCAGGAACATGAAGATGCCCATCAGAGCGCCCAGTGCAATGTTCTGAGAGATACCCACGCTGTGTAGTGTGTACAGCAGATAGACACCGGTCAGGAAGGTGAACATCGCCCCCCAGCGAAACCACCACAATGCGCGTGGTGCCAGTTTCTTGGTGGCATCGGCTTTAGCGCTGGCTTCGGCTTCTTTGAAGTACTCGCCCTGAACAAAATTAAAATAGTAGAGCAGGCCGATCCAGGTAATCCCGAACAGCACATGTCCCCAGCGGAACAGAAAATCGATTAATAGCATGACAACCCCCAATGTCGATGAACATACTTATCGTTAGGCGCGCCAACTTTAACCAAACACACGCACCGTGTCATGCCTGATTCCCGCCAGACGCTGGTCTGACCTTAGTGTAAGTGGTTGATTCATTGCCAATTCAACTCGCGGGTCCAGTTATGGACCCTACGGCAGTATTTGTGTATTCCACAGCCGGTGTGCGCGTGCGATAAACATCGACGCCCGTTCGCGCGAGCGCTATACTCCGTGTCTGACCTTAGGGGTGGCCGCAGCCAAGCGCTGGGCCTGAGATCCAATCATGGGAACCCTTGGAACCTGATCCGGCTAGTACCGGCGTAGGAATAGGATCATGCCCTTAAAATACGCTGCGCACCTTGCGCTTATTCCCCTGCTGTTTTTGGCCTGCCTGGCCAGCGCTGATGAACCATTGCAAGAGATCGTGGTGACCGCATCGTTTCGCGATGTCGGCGTGCGTGATCTGGCGGCCAGCATCGCTGTGCTGGATGCAACAACCATTGCTGATACCAGCGTTCAGCACTTCGAGGAGCTGACGCATCTAGTGCCGAACCTGAACTGGGCGGGTGGTGTATCGCGGCCGCGGTATTTTCAGATTCGCGGTATCGGCGAGCGCAGCCAGTACGAAGGCGCGCCTAACCCCTCAGTGGGGTTCGTGATTGATGATCTCGATTTCTCCGCCCTTGGCGGCATTGCCACGATGTTTGATGTGCAGCAAGTGGAAGTGTTGCGCGGCCCGCAAGGTACGCGTTACGGTGCCAACGCACTCGCCGGGCTGATCTATGTGAAAACACAGGATCCGACGGCGGTCTTTGATGCCCATTTCGAAGCGACTGCCGGCAGTGATGACACGCGGGCGCTTGGCGCGGCGTTCGGCGGGCCGTTAAGCGACGCACTGACCTACCGCGCCGTCGTACACCAGTACCAAAGCGATGGTTTTCGCCGCAATCCCTATCTGGAGCGCGACGACACCAACGGCCGTGACGAGTTAACCGCCCGCGCCAAGCTGCGGTGGACACCTAACAAGAAAGTGCAGGCCGACTGGCGGGTGATGTACGCGAACCTGGACAACGGCTACGACGCATTCGCAATTGACAACGGGTTTACCACATATTCCGATCGTCCCGGGCAGGACGCGCAGGAGACCCTGGGCAGTGTCTTGCGCATCGAGGCCGATCTGACTCAGGCGGTGTCGTTGGTGAGTATCACCGGCGCCGCGCGCTCGGACGTCACCTTCAGTTTTGATGCCGATTGGGGCAATGATGATTTTTGGGCTCCGGTCGTATACGACTTTTTCTCCGCCACCGAACGTGACCGGCAAAGCCTTAATCAAGAACTCCGGCTGGTATCCGGTCCGGCCGCCGCCTTGTTCGGCGGCGCCGGCAACTGGGTGCTGGGTGCCTATGTACTGAATGTACGTGAGTCCAGTATCACCCGTGATGATGGCGACTTCGAAGGCTTCGGCTTCTTCTCACAGATCGCTCGCGAGTACGAGGCGAGCAGCACCGCACTGTTCGCGGACCTGGACGTGCAACTTGCGCCTCAATGGTCCGTGAACGCCGGGCTGCGTTACGAGCAACGCGATGCCACCTACACGGACAGTGAAGGCGACGCGTTCACCCCGACTGAATCGTCGGTGGGCGGACAACTGGCGCTGACGTTTGCACCGAATGACGCTGTGTTGATGTATGCCAAAGCCTCGCGGGGGTACAAGGCGGGTGGCTTTAATTTGGGCCTGCCGGCGGAGGCGAGCAATGAGCAGTTGTTGTTCGATGCGGAGTTCCTGTGGAACTACGAACTGGGGCTGAAGGGCAGTTGGCTTGATCGGCGAGTGAACGTTGCCGCCACCGCGTTCTGGATGCAGCGCCGTGATCAACAGGTGCAGACCTCGACCCAGCTAGACCCTAACAATCCGGCCACCTTTGTGTTCTTTACCGACAACGCAGGCGAGGGCAGCAACACGGGGCTTGAGGCGAGCGTGGATTTCCAGGCGAATGAGCATCTGGCGGTGTACGCGACACTTGGCCTGCTCAGCACCGAAATTGAAGACTTTGGCACCGACGATTCCTTGAACGGACGCGATCAGGCACACGCGCCTGCGTACTCCTACGCACTGGGCGGTCGTGTCGACTTCGCGCGCGACTGGTTTGCGCGATTAGATGTGAGCGGCAAAGATGAATTCCTGTTCTCAGACAGTCACGATCAGGCATCAGAGCCCTACACGCTGGTCAATGCCCGCGTAGGCATCGATCGGGCGCAATGGTCGGTGTTCGCCTGGGCGCGCAACCTGCTCGATGAGACGTATGCCGTGCGTGGATTTTTCTTCGGGAACGAGCCCGCGCGCGATTTCGCGGATACGCTGTATGTTCGCCAAGGGGACCCTCGCCACTATGGCATTTCATTCCAATACAGGTATCAGCAGCCATGATAGTCAGCATGGAAATCAGTCTATATCCCATCGCGGATGAGTATATTCCTCCAATCAAGGCGTTCATCTATCGCTTGCGAGAGTCACTCGCCAGCAGCGAGGGGGCCGTGATCGTAACCAACCAGATGAGCACCCAGGTGCGGGGCGAACTCGCGGATCTGATGCGCGCGCTGGAGGCGGCGGTGGAGGCGACCTTCGAGACCGGTGGTAAGGCCAGCGTCGTCGTCAAATTGCTCAATTCCGATTTGGATATCGCGCGCCACCCGCACGTATGAGCGTGTCGGAGTGGCTAACGGATGGGGTCGCTGCGGTGTTGCAGCCGATGAGCCTGTTCGAGTCGGTCGCCGTAATTCTCGCGGTGCTGTATCTGGTGCTGGCAGTGCGGCAGAACATCTGGTGCTGGCTGGCCGCGTTCGCCAGCACAGGTCTGTTTTTTTACGTGTTCTTTAACGCCCGGCTTTACATGGAAACCGCGTTGCAGGTGTTTTACATGGTGATGGCGGTTTACGGTTGGCGCCAGTGGCGCAGCGGCATTCAAGGCGGCCCCGGCCGCTCGGTCACTCGCTGGCGCTGGCCCTCGCACGTGGGTGCCATCGCATTGGTGCTGCTGGCGTCGCTGATCAGCAGCCAGGCGCTGGGCAGCTACACGGATGCAGCGCTGCCGTTTGTGGATTCTTTGACTACCTGGGGCGGTGTCGTGGCCACGTTTATGGTGGCCCGAAAAGTGCTGGAGAACTGGCTGTATTGGTTCGTGATAGACGGGTTGTCGATCTATCTATATGTGAGCCGCGAGTTGTATCAGACCGCCGTACTGTTCGTCGTTTATCTTGTGCTGATCGTAGTGGGCTACCGCGCTTGGGCAGCCTCAATGGTTGAGGCAGAAGTCGCCGTTGCTACTACCGGCTGAGCACAAGCCGATGCTGCCACCGCAACGTCTAAGTGACGCGTTAAGTTGGGATCCGGCGCAAGTGCAGGTGATTGAATCGCTGCCGGGTGGGCCAACCAGCGACCGCTGGCACATCGAGCACGCGGGTGAGCACTATATGCTGCGAGTGGACCGTGCGTTGGCGCGGGCATTGGGGTTGCAGCGAGAGGCGGAGGTTCGCGCGTTGCAGGCGGCTCATGCGATTCGCCTGGCACCGCAACCGGTGTTTTGGGCACCGGCGGACGGTGTGCTGCTACTGAAGTGGTTGCCAGGGCATGTGTGCACCGCTCAAGATCTGCAGGACTCGACAACGTTGCACGCCCTGGGCCGGACCGTGGCACGATTACATCGCGAGCAGGCCGCCGTGCCTCAATTGGATGTGGCCCAAGCGCTTAGTCACTACGCCGGACAAATCGATACCGCCCAGGCGCGCGAATGGGCGCACGCCGGCATCGCACTGCTACCGCCAACGATTGAGACACCACGACTTTGTCACAATGATCTGACGGCTCCGAATATTGTAATCACCGCTGAGAAAATCCAGTTTCTGGATTGGGAATATGCCGCGATGGGCGACCCGCTGTTCGATCTGGCGGTGCCGGCAGCGCACTACCAATTGTCCGCCAAAGCTTGTGATACCCTCCTGCTGGCTTGGCACGCGGAGGCCGATTTACCGCTGACCCACACTGAGGCGGGGGCGCGGCTGACAGCCTGGATGGGTGTTTATCCGTATTTGTTGATACTGTGGTTATCTGCTGTCGCCACCACGTACCCACTGAATGAGCACCAGAACGCCGAGCTTAGACGCGCCATCAGGCGACTCCACTAGTCCATCGCCGCCACACCTGTCGTCCGACACACCAACGGTCATCCGCTGGCGAGTACTCGCCATTCTGTTCGTGGTGAGCTTTATCGCCTACGTCGTGCGCTTGAATCTCTCGATCGCGGGGATATCCATTCGCGATGACCTGGGTTTAAGCGACACCCAGCTGAGTTTTGTGCTATCGGCATTTATCTATGCATACGCCATTTTCCAGTTTCCTGGCGGCCTGTTCGGGCAGTACTTTGGCGCGCGCCGCGCGCTCACCTACATGCTCATCGGCTGGGCGGTGGTCACGGCACTCACCGGCATTTTGCCCGGGTTCGTGGCTGGCTCAACCGCGGGGGTTCTCGCGCTGCTGTTTGTACTGCGTTTCGCGATGGGGATCGTACAGGCCCCACTGTTTCCGGTGATGGCCAGCAGCATTGTGTCCTGGTTTCCGGTGGGGCGATGGGCGCTGCCGAATTCCATTTGTAGTGTGGGCGCCGTGCTTGGGGCGGCGGTGACCCCGGTGTTGATCGCGTGGCTGACGCTGCATTTCGGCTGGCGTGCCGCATTCTGGCTCACGGCCCCGCTTAGCTTGTTTGCCTGCGCGCTGTGGTGGTGGTACAGCCGTGATGCGCCCGAGGCACACGCGGCAGTAAATGCGACGGAACTCGCGCTGATTAATCATAACAAGGGCGAGGCGGCTGGCAAGCGTTTGCCGCCCGGGCTGATCCGACGTCTATTGCGTAACCGCCAGATATTGCTGTTGATGACGGCGTACTTCTGCATGAACTACGTCTGGTACATCTACTTTTCCTGGTTGTTTATCTACCTGGTGGAAGAGCGCGGCTTCAGCATGCTCGAAAGCGGCGTTCTAGCGGCACTGCCGTGGCTGGCCGGTGGCGTCGCCGTCGCCGCCGGTGGAGAGCTATGCGATCGCTTGTGTCGCAGTATCGGCCCACGCTGGGGTTGCCGCATTCCGGCGATGGTGGGCCTGGTAGGAGCGGCATTCGCGCTGTCGGCCGGCGCGATCGCACCTAATCCATATGTCGCCGTTGGTTTGCTTACCCTGTGCTACGCGGCCAATCAGTTCACCGAAGGCGCTTTCTGGCAGGGCACCAGTTTTGTCGGCGGCCGTTACACCGCAGCGGCGACCGGCATGCTCAACACCGGCGGCAACCTGGCAGGCATCGTTGCTACGACGCTAACGGCCGTCTTGTTTCAGAACTTCGGCTGGCTGGTGGCGTTTGGCACCGGTTCGGTGCTCGCGTTGATCGGCGCGCTGTTGTGGCTTTGGATTCGTGTGGACGAGCCTATCGCAGACGTAACGTTTGCTCACGATGGTTGACAACCGACTCGACTGATCCATTCAAACGAAGCGACAACTATCCTGACAGAATGCTCCTTTGGAGACCATCGATCGCCGAAGCGCCTCGCGCCTTCGCCCGACAACATCTGCTCGATCGAGTCCGCGTACTTTGCTGCTGCGAGCCGCCAAACCTTCACGTTGCGATGCCGTGCTCCAACCTGCCGAGTAAATCAATCACGGCCTCTGCACCCGTTGTGGTATCGCTGTAATTTAACGGCGTTTCTTGCGAGAGTGAGGGCGCTGGGTGTTTGAGCCATGCACGCGCCATTGCCTTATCGCCATCTGAAAAAGCGAAAGCGGCGTTATAGACACGTGAAAGTGTCGCTAATCGATCAGCCTCGAGCGGTGTAAGGTTCTGGGTTAGCTGTCGCCGGCGCGCGAGGGTCTGTCTAGAGATATGCATCAGGCGCTGGAGGTCGATTTAGTCTGCTGGCCGCGATCCTTGAACTGCCGGCCTTCGCTGCGCAGCAATTGCGGTCGCCCGATCGCTAATGGTAGCGAGAAACAAGGTTATCGATAGCTACGTTTGAGTTTGAAGTCCAATATTGATTCGGCTCTCTCAAGCGGTGCAGACACGCCGGCACGTCCATGTGCCGGCGTATCGGTAACACGACACAACTAGGTTCGTTGGGCTCGCCTAGTTGCAGCCTCCGGCACTCGGGCCAGGCGGCTGGAAGAAAGCCTCCTTCATGATGGTGAGGTCGAGAAAGTTGATGACCTTGTCATCGTTGAAGTCCGCATCGGCGTTCCAGTTCACCGCGTCAGGGCTCGCGAAGAAAGCGTCCTTCAACGGAGTAAGGTCGAGGAAGTCAATTTGACAATCGTTGGGTGCCGATATGTCCTGATCACAGACATTGCCGATCCCGTCACCATCCGTGTCGAGCTGTGATGAGTTACCGACCAGGGTGCAGTTATCGAAAGCATCGCCCGCGCCGTCCCCGTCGGTGTCGGCGCTGACATCCACACCCACTGGCAACGAGACTTCGCGCCAGGACTGCGTGCCATTGCCGTCCAAGAACCGCACCGACCACTGAACGAGGTCGCCGAAGTCAGTGCTACTGCTCACGGTTGGGGGCAACGAGAGCACAAGTGTCTCACCGGGAGCCACTGTGTCGATGGACCAGAACAGGAACTCATTGGCGGTGCAATCGTCGTTCGAGCCGCTGCCTGTGCCTCCGCAGGAGCTTGCGTCCACGCCGCCCGTTACCGATCCTTCGAAAACAACATCCACGCCCGTCGGATAGTTGAGGAGTACCTGTGCCTCCGTTAACGGCAGGTTGCTCGTATTGGTGACTTCGATGCTGAGGAGGGTCTGTTCACCCGGTAGGGCGGGCAATGGGTTGACGCTGATAGATGCATCCAGATCTCCACCAAGGCCGACGTAGGCGGTCTCCCTGGCGCGGCGTTCAGTGGCCTGGAAGTTGGCCGTGCCGGTGAGCTCGGCGGCAACGCGAAGCAGCGTGCCAAAGCCGG
>CBDUQI010000041.1:0-34564 GCA_965369325.1 uncultured Gammaproteobacteria bacterium | reverse complement strand
CCTCGGTGTCTTTGAATTCGTCGCGCACTTCCTGTTTGGTCATGCGCAATTTGCGTGCGTGATCCCACAACTGGAATGGCACGTCGACCGCCGCGATCAGGATGAGTGATGCGCTAAGGGTGAGAAATGCGATGGCGCACAGCCGCAGACCGCTGGCGACGGCGGCCTCGACCGCCTGAAACCCCAGCCCCAGCAGCTCTTCGGCCTGGGCCTGCAACAACATGACCGCGAACGTGCCAATGAGCCCGAATTTGGCCATCGCCTTGAGTAGTTCAATTAGGTTGCGAGCGGAGAACAGTCGGGCGAATCCGGTGATGGGATTCAGTTTGCTCAACTTCGGCGCCATCGCCTTCATGGTGAAATTCCATCCGCCGAGCAGAATTGGTCCGAGTAGTGCCGCGACCAGGCAGGTAATCAGGATGGGTGCAATCGCCATCAACGAGCCACTGATCGCCTCGCCCAGTGCCTGGGTAAGAAAAGCCGGGTCGAACATGTCGATGCGATCCCAGGTAAAAGCATCACGCAGCACCGTGGCCAAGTGCGAGGCCAGATCGGCACCTATCAGATACAGTGCGATCGCGCCGGCGACCATTACCAAGGTGGTGGACAATTCACGTGAACGGGCTACCTGGCCTTTACCGCGAGCCTCTCGCAAGCGCTTGGCTGTGGGCTCCTCCGTGCGTTCTTGATCGTTTTGCTCTGCCATATTGCTCGCAGGTCTAGTTGCGGCTCAGCGCAGCGGCAGCTTCAAAGCCGCTTTGCAGCAGATTGGAAAACGCGTACTGCAGCGACGGAAGGCTCCACAGTATGATGAAGTACCCGAGCAGCAGGCTGGCCGGGAAGCCGATCGCGAACAGATTGAGTGTGGGCGCTGCGCGACTGATGACACCAAAGGCAATGTTGACTACCAACAGGGCAAAAATCGCCGGTAGCGCGATCTGCAATCCGCCCGCGAACATGGTGCTGGCAAAGCCGACCACGTCCCAGAGCCCATCCCGGCCCAGTCCATCAATGCCGATGGGCAGAGTATGAAAGCTCTGCGCGAGCAGTTCGATCAACACCAGATGCGCATCTAGCGCCAGAAACGTAAGGGTGGCAACGATGAGGAAAAACTGCGATAGCACCGGCACCGATACGCCGCGTTGTGCATCCAGCATAAAGGCGAAACCCAGACCCATGCTCATCGCCGCGGTCTGCCCCGCAATCACCATCGCATCCATGATGAGTTGAAGAGTAAAGCCCATGGCCAGGCCGATGAGAAATTGCTGTGCAGTAATTAGCACGCTGGCATAACTGAAGGGCAGGGCGGCATCAACCGGCGGGGTCATTGGGGCGATCGCGACGGTGAGCACCACGGCCACCATTGTGCGTACGCGTACTGGTACCAGCCGAGCGTTGAATATTGGCGCAGCAGTCACCATGCCGGCAATGCGGGCGAAGTGCCACACATAGGTCCCGACAATGCTCACCAGTTGATCCGCAGAGAAATCCATCGCCTCATGTCGCGATGATGGCGGGGATACTGGTAATCATGCGGTGGGTAAAATTAACCAGCACGCGCAGCATCCAGGGGCCGGTGATGGAAAGCGCCACGGCCAGCACGATCAGCTTGGGGATAAAAGACAGCGTCATTTCCTGAATTTGGGTAGCCGCCTGAAACATACCGATCAGCAATCCGATCGCCAGCGCCGACAGCAGCAACGGCGCTGCCAGCAGCGCGGTGGTTTCAAGCGCGCGCTGCCCAATGGTGAGAACCTCTTCCGGGGTCACAGTGCGCCCGCCTTAGGTGAAGAAGCTGGCCGCAAGTGTTTCCACCAGCAGTGCCCAGCCATCGACCAATACAAACAACATGATCTTGAACGGCAGCGAGATCAGCATGGGTGAGAGCATCATCATACCCATCGACATCAGTACACTGGCCACGACCAGATCGATGACAAGAAAGGGGATGAACACCAAAAAACCGATCTGAAACGCCGTCTTCAGCTCGCTGGTGACAAACGCCGGCACCAACATTCGCATCGGCACATCTTCGGGACCATTAAACTGCAAGCCGCCGCCGATGCGGGCGAAGGTGGCCAGATCGTTGTGCCGGGTTTGCCCCAGCATAAAATCGCGTACGGGCAGCATGCCGCGGGCGAGCGCCTCTTGCGCGGATAGCTGCTGGTCCAGATACGGTTTCACCCCTTGCTGATAACTACGCTCGATGACGGGGCCCATCACAAACAACGTAAGGAACAGCGACAACCCGATCAGTACCTGATTTGGCGGAGACTGGGCGGTGCCCAGCGCTTGGCGCAGGATCGCCAGCACAATAATGATGCGGGTAAATGAGGTCATGCTGAGGACCAGTGCGGGCAGCACCGTCAGCAGCGTCATCAACACCAACACCTGGATGGTTAGTGTGTACGTTTCGGAGCCATCCGGGCTGGTGCCTATGGTAATGGCCGGCAGGCCGTTGGCCGCCCCGGCGTATTCGGGCAGCGTCAGCGCGAGTACTACCAACAAAAGGGACGGCCAGTGCGTGTGCCAGTGATTGCGCGAGCGGTCTGGGGCGTGCGAAGCGTGCGGGATCGCCTCGCCTGTGTGCCGAGGGCGGTTGTCCCGGTGCGGATGGTGAGCGGTGTCGTTCATAGCTCTTAGGTCTGCTCCTGATCGGGCGCGCGATTCAACGACTGCAACAGTGCGCCAAAAGGGCCTTGCGCCGTTGCTGTCGGCTCGGTCGTCTGGTTGCCGGCGGCTGGCGTGAGCTCGCTGTCGGGACTGAATACGTGCAACGTGCGGATGGCGCCGGGCGCGAGTGCAACCAGCAGCCGGGTGCCAGCGGCGTCAATCATCAAAATTCGTTCTCGCGTACCCACCGCAAGCGTCGCCAGAATGCGCATCTGATCGCCGCCGCGACCCGGCAGGGATTGCATACGTCGGAGCAACCAACTGATGCCGACGATCAGGCCGATCACCACCAGCAAACTGAGCGAGAGTTGCACCAGGCTGGTTGTGTCCGCGAATGCGCCGGGCCCAAGCGCTAGGCCGATATCGCTGGCGCCGCTGGCGACCGGCTCGGGCAGGGTCGTGGGAGTTGCGTCGGCAGGCAGCATGGGCCCGCCCGGCGCGGCCGTCGCCTGAGTCGCCGCCTGAGATGTCGCCTGGGCCGTCGTGTGAACCGGTGTCTGGGCGAGCGTTGGGGGTGGCAATTGCGCCGGCGCCGATGGCGTTACCGTCGGCAGCTGGGCGCCTTCAATGATGGTTGTATGTTCGGGCTGCGCCATGCTGAGTCAGTTAAGCCGTTTGATACGTTGTTCGGGGCTGATGACATCGGTCAAGCGGATGCCAAACTTCTCGTTAATCACCACCACTTCGCCATGCGCAATAAGCGTCCCGTTGACCAGGACCGACATGGGCTGGTCGGCCATTTGATCAAGCTCTACCACTGAGCCCTGATTCAACCGCAGCAGATCGCGGATGCTGATTTGCGTACGACCGACCTCCAACGTCATGCTGACGGGGACATCCAGTACCATTTCCAGATTCAGTTCGCCGTCGCCGGTGGGGATTGGCAGGGCGGCGTTCGCGGCGGCCTCCTCATCCGGCAGCGCGGCCGGTTCGTACGCCTGCGCGCTCGGTGCAGCGGGCGATTCGCTGGGCGTCTGTGCATCGGCTTCATCGACGGCGGCCTCCGTGGCCGCGGACGTTGATTCGCTCATTTTTCTCCCTCGGGTATTGCGCCGGTAACCAGTACGGCGTTGCGGTGACGTGAGGTGCCAAAGCGGGCTTGGAGCAGGGCGGCGCCGCCGGATTCGACCGTGAGATGCTGGGGCATCTCAAAGGGGATAACATCGCCCGGTCCGAAGTTCAGTACCTCACGCAGGTTCATTGACAGGCGCGCCAGATCGGCGCTGACTGGCAGCGACACGGCTAGCAACGCCTGCGCCAGCCTGGCCTGGAACTGCGCGCGCTCAGCCTGCACATCCAGATGGGCGCGGCCGTCGAGTACGCGCACGATGGGCTCGATGGTGGACAGTGGCAACACCAGATGTAACTCGCCCACGTTCTCGTCAAAGTTTACTTCGAAGCGTGAGATCAGCATCTCCTGGGTGGGTGGGCTGAGTTCAACAAAGGCCGGATTGGTTTCAAATTCGGTCAACTGGAACTCCAGTGGCCGGATCGTCTCCCATACCTCGCTGAGGTTGGCGACAATGGGCTCGCGCAGTAGCTCGATGACCCGTGTCTCGGTTGCGGTCAGCGAGCGCTCCTCGTTCGCCTGCGCCGGGCGGCAGGGACCAGCGAAGTAACTGTCGACCGTCATAAACACCAGATGGGTATCCATGACCAGCATGGCTGGCCCGTTCAGCGGGCGTACCTGCATTAGGCTGAGGGCACACGGGCCGGGCAGGGCGTTGAGATAGTCGGCGTGTTTTTCTTTGCGCAGTCCGATGTAGCGCACGTCGGTAATTTGCTTGATCAGTGTGGGTAAGGTCGAGCAAAGTTCTCGGGCGAATCGCTCATTGGCGCGCTCCAGCGCCGGGTACTTTCCGCGCACGATGGCATCCTGCTCGGTGAAATTCCAAAGACGGGCTTCGCCGTCGTAGCCACCCCCAGCATCGGTTTGCACTGAGCCGTCCTCAATGCCATCAAGCAGGGCGGCGGTTTCCTGCGCGGACAGAACATCACTCATCGCAGGGGCGACCTACTGTGCGACAAAAGCAGTGAAGTAGACTTCTTCAACGCTGGGCTCGTCAACGTAGGGATCGAGCACGGTCTGGATTTCTGCCAGCACGTCCAGGCGCAGAAGTTCTTTGCCCTCTCGCGTGGCCACCCGGTCGTAGTCTTGCGCGGCAAACAGCAGCAGCAGATTGTTACGAATAGCCGGGTCATGTGCTTTTACGGCTTCAATCACGTCCTGACTGCGCGCCATTACCTCCAGTGACACCTGTAAAAAACCGGAGCTGCCATCGCTGAAGTTAACGATCATCGGTGGCGCCAGCGGATGGTAGATGGGAGGCTCGCCCTCATTGCCACCTTCCATTGAATCGCTCTCGCCCGATGCGGTTGCGGGGCTGTAGGCGGCGATGGTTTGTTCGATGAACGGCATGGCGACAAACATGGTGGTGGCCAGATTGCTGCCGGTAATCAGCAGTGCCAGGCCAATCCCCATCATCAGCATTTTGATCAGCCCGCCGCCCTTTTTAGGATTGGCCGCCTCTTCGCCTTCCGGTGCTTCTTCGTCTTTCGCCATTGCTATGTCGTCCGTGTGCGGAGTTAACAGGTACAAAGCAAAGAGCGTGCCAATACCCCGGCGCACGAGGTAGATGCTGTACGTTCAAGGCCTTGCGCTCGCATGGGTATCTCGCAACCGCCGTGTTTGAGAAGCAGTTCACACGTCGGGTTTCTGGCACCTGCAGCAACACGTCATTTTCCCGGCGCATTACGCGCCGCCCGCATCACGCGGCAGATCCGATGCGATAGCGAGGCCAATGTGAGAGCACACATGGGAGGCAGGGGCTAGTGCGTCGCGCGAGGGCTGGTTTTAGGGCAGTGCTGCAGTGCGCGGCGCAAGCTGGTATCGTTGCCGAAATGCCGTCAACGCGGGCACGAGAAACGCTGTGTTGCTGTTGAAGGTACCCATCGGTTACAGACCACGGACGGAATGGCCTTGAGTAGCATCTAACGGAAATCAGACGATATGCACGATAACTCAAACAACCGCCCGGGCGATGTGCGCGAACCCGCAGAGCCCGCACCGGCGCTGCACCTGGACACATTCTGGCCTTACCGCATGTCGGTCTTGTCACAGTCGATCAGTACTGCAATCGCCGGGGCCTATGCCAAGCAATTCGACTTGTCTATCCCCGAGTGGCGGGTGATGGTAATCGTCGCACGCTTTTCCGGCATCTCGGCAAACGAAGTGGCCGAGCGCAGCATGATGGATAAGGTAGCTGTCAGTCGGGCGGTCTCCCGGTTGCTGGACGCCGGCCGTTTACGCCGTGAGGTGGCAGCTGAGGACCGACGCCGTTCGATGCTGAACCTTACAGCGGACGGGCGCGCCCTGTACGATGAGGTGATTCCGTTTGGATTGGACTACGAACGCAAGTTGATCAATGTCTTCAGCGAGCAGGAAGTTCAACTCCTGGATGAGCTTATTGAACGTATGCAGGCACGGGCACGTGAGTTGGGGCCAGTGGTAGGCCCGTAACTGGTGCCGCCACCCCGGCGAGGCTGTGCGCGTGGCTGTTGCTGCTCATTGCGCCAATCGCCCCGCCCGATACCACCACCAGCAATACTGCATTAAGTACTTTCTTGGGCTTCATTCGCTGTGCCCGCCGCTCGTATGCGCGCTGCTCAGGAGCGCGTGCGGCGTATAAGCCGACGTGGAAAACTGACGTGCCTGATCGCTCATCGCATCGCTGGCGACGGTTGGCGGGCGGGCAGGCGTGCTTTCGCAGGGTCCGGCAACAGCGGTGCCGATGCTGCTCAATCCAAGCAATACGCACACGATGGGCAGGCTTTTAGGGGTGTTCATTGGACATCTCCGGCTATATATAAATACCGGACCTATGGTGGCCGGCGCCGGGGATTAAGGCTTGACCGGCAAGTTCGCAATTGATGACTTGCCGATGACCTGGCGGGCGCATGATATCGATGCGATCGCCGATGTCGGCAAATCAGGCGTAGGCGTCCAACAACCGTTGGTGCCGGGCGACCGGGTCGGGCAGACCGTGTTCGCCTTGCGTGCCTCCGCTGTGCGCGATACTCATCGGCTCCTCGTGCTTTGATTCTGCGCCTTGCTTGGAGGGCGGTTGCTGGCTGGATTGGTGCTGCTGCGCGGATACATTGGTATCGGCCAGACTCAGGCCGGATTCGCTCAGCATCTCCCGTAACTTAGGCAGCGCTTGCTCGATGGCTTCTCGGGTGACGCCACTTTGCGCCTGGAAGCTGACGTTGACTTCATCTCGCGCCATGCTGATCGATACCTCCACGGGTCCAAGGTGCTGAGGGTGCAGGCGCAACGAGGCGCGGTTGATGCCCTTTTCGGTCATCACTAGAAGCCGCTCGCTCAAGGCGGCGTCCCAGCCCGGGCGCCCAACCTGCCCCTGAACATCGTAGGCGAGCATGCCGGCGCTGGCCGACGTGCCCGTGCCTGGCGTGGCGCTCGGCGGGAAGGCTGGCGCCGCTGAGCTAAAAGATTCGCCAGCGATGGGGACTAGCGAGCGCTCACCCGCCTGCGCCGCGGCGGGCGATTCACCCAGACGTTGAGCCAGGCCCGCCGTGCGAGCGAACTCGCTCATCGGCTGCGCGCCGAAGCCCGATCCGCCCACCAACAATCCACCCGGCATCGCACCGCTGAGGTGAGGGTTGCCCGGCAGGTTGAGTGGTTTGGCGAGCGATGTGTTGCCCAATGCATCGGCGGCGGTGCCCGGCAGGTCTTGCGCGGATAGTGCGTGTGGGAGCGTGAGCGTCGAAGCATTGCCCGGCAAAGGTTTGCCGCCGACTCCGGTGGTGCTCGGCACAAATCTGCCGCCTTTGGCCGCCGCTGTCGCTGACGCAGTCGCGTTGGCGATGGGCGTCGCGACCGTTTGCGCGGTCTGCGCTTGGGCGTCCTCTGTGTCCTGCTCGGCTGCACGCACTAAGCGCGCAAAGCGGGTCTCCGACGGGCTTTCCTCCGCATCAGCAGAGTGTTTCGCACGAGTGCGATTGCCCGACGACTCAGGCGCGGCGGGGCGGGTAAGACGGGTCGCGATATCTGGTTGCAAGGTGGCGGTCCTGGTCAGCAAAACAACACGTGGCCGATCTTCGTTGTAGTTTCCTCAGATCGTGCCAGGACCTATGCAAGTGCTGTGCCAGCAAGCATGTAACACTTGGGGCTACATAACGGTCATGTGCCGGCGTAGTGCACCGATCTCATCCAGCAGCGACTGCTCGCGTTTGGCGGCGGCGTGCGCCTCAAGCGAGCGATAGCGCTGAGCGGCAGTGGCCAGTGAATTGGCCCGTCGGTTAGCGCTCTGCAGCGCTTGGCGCAGCTGTTCCACGGACTCGCGGGTGGATGACACCAGCTGGGCCTGCTGCGCAATGGCAGTGCTGAGTTTTTCCAGAAAGAATTTAAAATCCTGCAGTACGACGGCGCTGGTGCTGGCGGCCTGCGTCAGTCGATCACGATCAGAGTACTCCCGCTGATAAGACTGCAACTGGGTTAAGGTGCTTTCGCGTTGGCCCAGCGCCTCCAGCGCCTGGGCCAACGCGCGCGCCGCTTCCCGCTCCCGCTGCTCTTCAATCGTGGCAATTCTCTCGATACGCGCTGATCGTGTCATTTATGGCTCCGTTAAGCGTTGGTAGCTAAGGTGTTGGCCGTGGCGGTGTTATTGGCGGTAGCTGCGGCGAGTGGTGCGACCAGTTGCATCAGTTGCTCACTGGCAAGTGCGGCGGGCACGCGCTGGTTCAAATCCTGCCCGAGGAACTCCCGTATGGTGGGCCAATAGCGTATGGCCAGATCAATCTGAGGGTCACTGCCGCGGGCGTATGCACCGACGCTGATTAGGTCCTCGTTGCGCTGGTAGGTGGCGTAGAGGCTGCGCAATTGTCGTGCTGCGGCCAGTGCCGGTGCGCAGACAATCTCATTCATGCAGCGGCTGATGGAGGCTTCGATGTCGATCGCTGGGTACAGGCCGCTGTCCGCCATGCGCCGGGAGAGCACGATATGGCCGTCCAGAATCGCGCGCGCGGCGTCCACGATGGGGTCGTTGGGATCATCCCCTTCGGCCAGCACGGTATAAAATGCGGTGAGCGAGCCGCTGGCGCTGGCGCTGTTGCCGGCGCGTTCAACCAGTTGCGGTAAGCGCGCGAAAACCGATGGCGGGTAGCCTTTGGTGGCCGGTGGTTCACCGATGGCTAGCGCGATTTCCCGTTGCGCCTGGGCGAACCGGGTAAGTGAGTCCATCAGCAACAACACCCGCTTTCCCTGATCGCGAAAGTACTCGGCGATGGAGGTGGCCAGCATGGCGCCGTGCAAACGCATCAGCGGCGGATGATCCGCGGGCGTGGCGATAACGACGGCGCGTTCGCGCCCCTCACCGAGAATGTCCTCGACAAACTCGCGGACCTCGCGGCCGCGCTCGCCAATCAACCCCACTACAATGACATCGGCCTCGGTAAAGCGCGTCATCATGCCGAGCAGGCGGCTTTTGCCGACGCCGCTGCCGGCGAACAACCCGATGCGCTGGCCGCGGCCGACCGTCAGCAGCGCGTTGATGGAGCGCACACCTACATCCAGCGGCTCGCGTACCGGCTGGCGCGCCAGCGGGTTAATCGGGGTGCCTGACAGTGGTACAAAGCTGGTGGGGTTCAATGGGCCCAGCCCGTCCAGCGGCTCGCCCGCGCCATCCAGTACACGCCCGAGCAGGGTGTCGCCGGCAGGTGCGCGGTACTGATGCGGGGCGGGAATGACGCGCGCACTGGGCCCAATGCCGTGCAGCGCGCCGGTGGGCATCAGGAAGATTTTGCCGTCACCGAACCCCACCACTTCGGCATCACTGTGGTAGCCACTGCCGGCGACTACACGGCAACGCCCTCCCATCTGCACCTCGCAGCCCGCGGCCTCCATGGTCAGCCCCACCATGCGGGTGAGGGTGCCTTCGGCGAGCAAACCGGGGGGGTGAGCCGGCAGGCGGGTGCGGTAGCGCCCCAGACGCTCAGACCACAGGCGACTGCGATTGAGCAGGGCATCATCGCGGGGATCACTCATCAGACGCAGTGCCTGCCGCGTCGGGCGCGCGAGCGCCAGGATCTCCACTCGGCGGTGCCGGGTCGTCGGGCGTGCGCTCGCTCAGCAACTCGCCAACCAGGCTATCGAGTCTTGCCTGCAGCCGGGCGTCAATGCGCGAGTACTGGCAGCTCACCCGGCAGTCGCCCACGCCAAGTTGGTTATCGGGCTGAACTCTCCAGCGCCGCTCGAGTTGATCGGCTACCAGTGCGGGTTCCACCAGAGCGACATCATCGGGGCACAAGTGCAAAGTGACATCGCCGTTGCTGACGGGCAATGCGGCAATCGCCTCACGCGCGATGGCGATGATGTGTGCGGGCTCGGTGCGCATTTCATGACGCAGCAATTGCGAGGCGATCGCGATGCTGAGCGCCGCCACTTCCTGCTCCACCTGCTCGTCCAAAGCGGCAAACGGGGAGCTCAACGCGTTTACGATGCGTTCAATTCGGGCTATTTGTTCGCCCACTTTAGTCTGACCATCGGCGAAGCCGGCCGCTTGTCCCTGCGCGTAGGCCTCATCCCAGGCCTGTTTCTGCAGGTTTTCCAGTTGTCGCGCGGTAAGCATGGGCCCTGCATCGGCGTCCACCGAAGGCGGGTGCCAGCGCTCCTGAGCTGTCTGCAGGGCATGTTCGCTCGCTGGATCAGCGGCCATGACGTGCCTTCGCATCGGTGCGCATTACACGAACTCCTCGCCTTTTCCGCCGAGCATGATGGTGCCCTCATCGGCCAGTCGCCGGACCACATCCAGGATTTCCCGTTGCGCCTGCTCTACGTCCGCCAGTCGCACTGGCCCGCGCGCGGCCATGTCATCACGCACCATATCTGCAGCGCGCTTGGACATGTTGTTGAAGATCTTGTCCTGAATCTCAGGTTCGGAGCCTTTGAGTGAGATGATCAGCTGATCGTTGGTAACATCGCGCAGCAGTGATTGCACACCGCGGTCGTCAATGTTCAACAGCATGTCGAAGGAGAACATCAGCTCCTCCAGTTTGGCGACCATCTCCTCGTCATCAGAGCTTTCGCGCAAGAATTCCAGCGCCGACGTTTCGTTCTCTTTCTCCAGTCCATTGATGATGTCGGCAGCCACTTTCAGACCCCCGACCGGGGTAAGTTTGTCGCCCGCATTGGCTTCGCTGCGCGAGTTCATCATGGCATCCAGTTCTATCAGCGCCGACTCTTGCACTTGGTCCATGTTGGCAATGCGCAGCAGCACATCGTTGCGCGTTTGTTCGACGTATTTGTCCAGGATCTCACCCGCCTGATCGCCTTCCATATGCGCCATCACCACAGCGATAATCTGCGGATGCTCACCCTCGAGCATATCTTTGATGGTGTCCGTATCCATCCACTTGAGGGCTTCCAGTCCGCGGGTCTTGCCCTGGTGCAAAATGCGATCGATCAACATGCGCGCGCGGTTGCCGCCCACCGCCTGCGTGATGAGTTTGGTAATGTACTGTTCGGTAGCGGAGTTGATTGGCGGTTGATCGCTGACCTCATCCGTGAAGCGATCGATCACCGAGCCAAGCTGCTCCATAGAAACCTTCTCAAGACCGGCCATGGCCAGCCCTACCTCTTCCACCTCTTTGGGCTCCATCAGCTTCAATACGGCGGCTGCGTCGGATTCATCCAACGACATCAGCAGCACTGCGGTTTGCTCGCATGCGTTCATCGACGCCCCCTCACGCTTCGTTGCTCATCCAACTGCGAACAATCTGCACGACGCGTTGCGGGTCATCTGCGGCGATGCTGCGCGCCTGGGCGACGCGCTCGTCGTGGGTGAGTTGCGGCATGGCATCGCCACCTCCGCCCTGGCCGGCCCCGTTTTCCTCATCGCTCGGCTGATGTGCCAATGCGCCAGCGCTTGCACCCGAGCCAGGCAGGGCAGGCACCATGCTGGGCGGTGCTTTGAGCAGATTGGTGACCATTGGGCGGACCACGAATATCAATGTCACCAGCACCATCAGGGCGGCCAAACCTTGCTTAATCAGATCTTGGATCAGCGGCTGCTGCCACCAAGGCGGCGCCTCCATTGGTGCCATTTCGGTCTCTACAAACGCGCGGTTAATCACCGTAATTGAATCGCCGCGTGCCTCGTTAAAGCCCACCGCTTCGCGTGCGAGTTGGGTAATCTGATTCAGTTCCTCATCGGTGTAGGGCGTTGATTGAGCTTCGCCGGCGTCGTCGACCGATCGCAGATCATCTACGACCACGGCCACGGCTAATCGCGTGATGCGGTCGCTGGCATCGCGGATAACGTTCACCGAGCGGCTGGGTTGAAACTCCCGGGTAGTATCTCGCATGGTGGTAGTGGGTGGTTCGCCGCCCGCGCCGGCATCGTTGCCGGTCGGCGGCTGGTTGGTCAGTGCGCCGGGAATGCCGCCGCCGCCGGCGGGCCCGTTACTGTCGCTGCGCTTGGCGTTCTCGTACAGCAAAGTGCCTTCGGGGCGCAGAATCTCCTCGGTGGTCTCGCGCACGGTAAAGTCCAAGGTGGCGGTCACCGTTGCCTCAATCGCCTCGCGGCCAATAGTGGGCGACAGCAGGCGGTATATCTCGCCCTCAAGATCACGCTCTAGCCGCTGGGCGTACTCGTATTGACGATCGTTCAGACGGCTTTGCTGCGAGCCGCCGGGCTCGTTCAGTAGGTGGCCGCGATGATCGGCGAGGGTGACATTGTCCGGGTTAAGGTCCGGCACGCTGGAGGCGACGATGTGGACAATCGCCGAGACTTGGCTTTTCTGCAGTTGCTGCCCGGCGTGCAGGTGCACCACCACCGAGGCGCTGGCCGATTCGCGGTCGCGCGCAAACACCGATTGCTTGGGGATGGCTAGATGCACGCGCGCGTTACGCACAGGGGCCATGGAGACAATGCTGCGCACCAGCTCGGTCTCCAGCATGTGCTGATGACGCGCGGTCTCGACAAAGTCGCTGGTGCTGAAACCGGATTGCTCGGTAATCAGCTCCATGCCACGACCGTTACGGGGTAGGTCCTCGGCAGCCAGCAGCATGCGGGCGCGCGTGCGATCCTCCGCTGGCACCAGCAACTTCCCGGTGCGATCGTCCAGGCGATATTCAATCGCGCTGGATTCCAATATGCCGATGGCCTGCGCGGTATCGCTATCAGACAAGGAGTTCGCAAAGATGGCGACGGTGCTCGGGCCGCGTGCCCACAGTACCACCACCACGCCGAAGGCGACCGCTGCCGCGATTCCGGCCAGGATTACCACCTGCCGCAACCCAGGGATTGCATTCAGTCCCGCCAGCGGTGCGGCTGTTTGTTGTTCGTCTGCCATGACTTAATACGCTTCTTACTTAGACCGGCATATTCATGATTTCCTGATACGCATCCACCAGACGGTTGCGCACTTCGGTCATCGCTTTGAAGGAGATGTCAGCTTTTTGCAGGGCCACCATCACCTCACTTAGTTGCACTTGCGGATCGCCGACCTCAAAACGTTCGGCCATCTCCCCCGCGGCTTTCTGGGTATCATTCACCTTATCCATGGAGGCTTTCAGCAACTCAGCAAAGTCGGTGCCTGCGTTGTCGCCTTCGCCGCTTGAAATTGTGGGTGTCTCGATGCCGCTGCTGGATGCCACAGTGCGCATCTGCGCCAGTAACTGATCTATTTGCATATCACTCATGAGGTTCCTCTCAGGCCACTTGCGCGTCGTTCGCATGCGGAATGTCAACGCCAGCTTCTCGCATTTTTGCGATTTTGTAGCGCAAGGTTCGCGGGCTGATGCCCAGGCGTTCGGCGATCGCTTTGCGACTGCCGCCTTCGCGCAACGCGCTTAGAATCAGATGATGCTCGCGATCTTTCAGATCGCCCTGAAGACCAGGTTCCGGGAGCAGTTCCGCTGCCACCGGTTCCGCGTCTTGTGCCGTGACGCTGTCTGCGGCGATGCCTTCGAGCAGTAGATCTTCGGCATCAATGTGCTCGCCCGCCAACAACACCAGCGTGCGTTGAATCAGGTTGTCGAGCTCGCGCACATTGCCGCGCCAGGGGTGCTCCAGCAGTGCCCGCTCGGCCTGCGCCGTCAGCCGCGGCGCCGCGGGCTGATGGCTGTGATGGGCAATCAGGTGTTGCGCCAGCGGCACGATGTCGCCGGGACGTTTGCGTAACGGCGACAGGTGCATGGGCATGACACTCAGGCGGTAGTAAAGATCTTCGCGAAAGCGCCCGTTGGCCACCTCCTGCTTTAGCTGACGGTTGGTGGTGGCCAGTACCCGCACATCCAGCTTTATGACGTGCTTCCCGCCCACCCGCTCAACCTCGCGCTCCTGCAGGACACGCAACAGTTTGGATTGCAGGGCCAACGACATCTCAGAGATTTCATCCAGCAGTAGCGTGCCGCCCTGCGCCTGTTCGAATTTGCCGGTGGCGCTGCTCACAGCACCGGTAAATGCGCCTTTTTCATGGCCGAACAGCACGGCCTCAAGCATGTTCTCGGGAATCGCCGCACAGTTGATGGCGACGAACGGGCCCTTGTGGCGGGGAGAGCGGTCGTGGATGTAGCGGGCATACACTTCTTTGCCGGTGCCACTTTCGCCCGCCAACAATACGGTGACGTCGCTGCGGGCAACGCGTCGGGCCAGGCCCAGCAATTTGCGGCTGAGCGGGTCGACAGCGACTGGCGAGTGGCCATCGGCCTCCTGCGGGGGCGGTTGGCGCCAGCGATCAATCACGCTAAGCAGCGCTTGCGCTTCAAATGGTTTTACCAGGTAATCACAGGCACCATCGCGCATGGCATCCACGGCCTGTTCGATCGTGCCGTACGCGGTCATCAGCACCATGGGGAGGTCCGGATGTGTGCGCTTAATCTGACGCAGCAGCTCGTGTCCGTCCATCTCGCCCATTTGCACGTCACTGATCACTAGGCTGAGTGTTTGCGCCGCCAGCGTTTTTAGCGCGTGCGGTCCATCCGGGCTGCTCAGCGCGTGATACCCGGCGAGCGTCAGGGTGTCGAGCAGTGCCTCACGCAGATCGCGATCGTCCTCAACGATCAATATTGGATCGTCTTTGACGGCTAACACGGAATCATCGCGGTTCATTGAACGCGTTCCAACTTCACCAGTCGCGGCTTTGGCCGCTTACGCAAGTGGGAGGTTTGGTTTGCGTCACTGCGCAGCGCATGCTCAATCCGCCGGGGCAGATGCAGGCCGAAAGTGGCGCCACGGTAGGGGCGGTTGGCGCAACTGGCGTAACCGCTGTGCGCTCTTGCAACACTCTGCACCACGGCCAGGCCCAGCCCGGTGCCTGATGCACGTGTGGTAAAGAACGGCTCGAAAATTTTCTCGCGCAACGCATCCGCCACGCCGGGGCCATTATCGTGTACGAGTAAACTGATCTGCCCGTTCTGGTCGCTGGCGGCCTCGAGGGTGACCTGCGCGGTGGGATCACCGGTTTCTAATGCGTTGTTGATCAGATTTAACAAAGCGCCGTGCAGCGCCTGGCGATTGCCCACCAAATTCATCGGCGGGGTCGGGCAAAGTCCGACGCGACCCTGATAACACTCGGCGGCCTGGATAGTGTTGGCCACATCGTGCAGCAGCTCACCCACGTCAAATTCTTCGGTTTGGCTGGTGTTGGCGGTGTCATCGCGCGCGAAAGCCAGCATGTCGTTCACCAACCGTTCCAGATGATGCAGGCGATTGAGCAGCTTGTCTGAGAAACGGTCAAGCGACTTACGGTCGAGCTCGCGCTTGCCGAGCTGGGAGGCGTACAAAATGGCGGTGGCCAGTGGGGTGCGGGTCTGGTGTGCCAGGCGCGCCGACATCTCACCCATGGCCGAGAGCCGCTCGTTGCGCTCCACCAACGTGAGCAGACGCCGGTTCTCAGTCACGTCCGTCAGCAGCACAATACGCCCGGGTTCGGCATCCAGTGCCTGCGTCGACACGCTGACCCAGCGGCCATCGCGCAGGGACAACTCGCCAGCGGCTTGTCCGCGGGCGCCTACCCGGTTGAGCACCGTATCCCAACTGAGCCCGACCAGCGGATGCCCGAGCAGTTGCTCGGCGCTGGGATTGTGTTCCTGTACGTGGCCCTCGTCATCCAGAATCACCACGCCACCTGGCAACACCTCGAAGAAGCTCTCCAGCCGGGCGGCCAGGCGGTTTTTTTCCTCCAGCTGACGGGTGCGCTCACTGCGGGCCTCTGCCAGCTCGCGAGTCAGGTGGGCAGTGCGCGTCTCCAGTTCCCGATACGCGCTCTCCAGCAACGTGGAGGTCTGGTTAAACGCAGCAAAGGCGCGCTCAAGCTCATCGGCTTTGCGCGTGGTGCTGGCAAGGGATTGGCTAATGCTCTGCTGACTGGCGGCCATAACTAGGAGTTCCTGTGCTGATTGGTAGGCAGTACTCATCAGGCTGCAATACGTGAGATGAGATCATTCGGCTCACGCGCACCCTACAGGTGGGTGCTACATCGGCCTCAGTGCCGATAGCTGTCCGGAGTGCTTGCGTAGTTTTTCGACCAGCGTGGTGCGGCGCATGTGTAGCAGGCGAGCTGCGCGGGCGACGACGCCGTTGGATTCGTCCAGGGCCTGACGGATGAGGTCCAGCTCCAGGCGGGTGAGATAGTGCTTAAGGTCCAACCCCTCAGGCGGAAGCGGCAGGTGCGCATCCTCGGTGGGCGAGTCTGAGGCATTCGCCCGGGCAGGGATGGGCGCCTGCAAACGGTAGCACCGTGGCAGATGACTGGGTTGTATCTCGCCGCCGGGTTGAATGATCGACAAGCGCTCAATCAGGTTGGCGAGCTCGCGCACGTTGCCTGGCCAGCTGTAGTTGCCAAGAATACGCAGCGTGTCCGGCGCCAGCGCGATCCGCGCACGGCCGCTATCGGTCTGCCGGCGGATTAACGCCTCGCTCAGGACCGGCAGATCTTCAATGCGGGCCCGCAGCGGCGGCATTTCGATGGGGAAGACGTTCAGTCGGTAAAACAGATCTTCTCTAAAAGTGCCGCCCTCAATCGATTGCTCCAGGTTGCGGTGCGTTGCGGCGATAATCCGCACGTTGCAGCGCTGGCTGTGGTTGCTGCCCACCCGCTCGAAACTGCGCTCCTGAAGTACGCGCAACAACTTAACCTGCATGTTCAGGTCCATGTCGCCAATCTCATCCAGAAACAGGGTGCCGCCCTCGGCCAGCTCAAAGCGTCCTTTGCGGGCCGTTATCGCGCCGGTGAATGCGCCTTTCTCATGCCCGAACAGTTCGCTCTCCAGCAGGTCGCACGGGATCGCACCGCAGTTGACCGGAACAAACGGGTTGTCCCGGCGGTGGGACAGCTCATGGACGTTGCGGGCAATCAACTCTTTGCCAGTGCCGGACTCACCCAGGATCAGCACACTGGTGTCATGGGTGGCGACCTGATCAACCAGGCGGTTCGCTGCGGCCATCAGCGGTGATTTACCGCAGGGGCGATACCGTTGCTTTAGCGCTGGTCGGGCCACCGCGAGGTCAGCCGGGGAAAACGTATTATGTTCGATTGATACCTGGCCCACGCACGTCTCCTGTAGGAGTGGTGTTATTGCGAAAAGCCGATGCGTTTGCTCTGTGGTGTCAGAGTTTCGTCGGCTCTTCGGCGCACGGGTGCTGTTATAGCAATCTGATGGCGGCTAACCCCGTGAACACAGTCACAGATTGATCGGGGTAGCAGGCGAAGCGTCAAAAAAAACGGTAGCGAATTAACAGAATGCGGGCGCTTATCAACGCGTTGTTGAACTGCATCACAGTTGTGTCATGCGAGTGGCAAATATCAGGCGCTCGCCGCCACTGGGATGGGCTCGAGCGCCTGAGGTGTCAGGATGCCGTCAGTTTTGGGTAATGTCTGCGAATCCGTTGGCGGGGAACGGCCCGTATAACTGCCAGGGGCTGGCGCCGCCCGGCGCGTTGGGGCCATCCGGCCAGTCGACCGCCACTCGGATAAATGCGCCAGCCGGCAGCTCGCCCAGGCCGAACGTCAGCCATCGGCTGTCCATTGAGAGAAAGCTAGAGCCGCCCAGCACCTCGCGCATTTGCCTCGACCAGGCCCCCGGCAAGCCGGCAATCAGCACCACGCGCGCACCCACGGCGTCGGCGTTGGTGGTTTGCCCGTTGCCGGTGAGCCGAACAGTAATCCAGTCGTTGGCATTGTCGGTCTGGTTGCGCAGCAATACTGGGGTGCCGTTGTCCGAGTTCCAATCGTCGGTGGCGATCAGCAGGTCCACACCGCCGTCGTTGTCATAATCTGCCGCGGCAAGCCCGGAGGTGTAGCGCATGCTGGTGTCGACAGAAGTGTTGTCGCTGTACTCGACAAAGCGCGCGCCGGGCGGGTCGTTCATGAGCAGGATGCCGGGATTGTTCGGCCCGTTGCCTTCAAGCGGCGGTGGGCTGCCGGTGAAAAACAGATCCACCCGGCCGTCGCGGTCGAAGTCCTGCGCGGTGGTGCCCCAGCCAAAGTAGTCCGAGGGGCCGGGGTCGCGTTTGGATACCTGGGTGATATCACTCACATCACGATAGCTGCCCTCGCTGCCAATCCAACGGTACAGCGCGTGCGGGCGATCGTTGCCCAGATTGGTCATAAAGATATCGCTGGCCAGGTCACCATCGAAGTCCGCCAGCGCCAGCCCCATCCAGGCGCCATCGCGGCCGGTGCCCAGGGCATCGCTGACCTCCTGCATGATGACGCTGCCGAGCGCGGTGTCGTAGCCATCGTTGCGAAATACTCTTAACGGGGTCGGCTCATAGACCAGTAAGACGCCGTCCGCGACTAGCAGGTCCATGCGTCCGTCCCGGTTGTAGTCGGTGAAGGTGGTGGCAAGTGATCCGCTAAGGTTGGCACCCACGCCGGATGCGGTGGTGACATCCTTAAAACGGACGACGCCACCGTTGCTACGGTTTAAGTACAGACGCGAGCTGTGCAGTTTGATCGTAGGGTCGCCCGCGTTGCATCCGATGGGTGGATTGCACCCGAGCGGGCGGGTGCCTGGCGCGGTGACAAATAGGTCCAGCCGGCCATCGCTGTCGATATCGCCAAAGGCGGCACTCATGGTGCTTTCAAACCCCACCAGCCCGGCGGCAGCCAGGTCGGCCTGCTGGTAGTCAAACTCGGGTGCGCCATTGTTGATATAGAGCGCGACGCCGCTATCTACGGTTTGCAATCCCAACACGTGGTCGAAGCCCAGCATGCCACCGTCGCCGGTCAGGAACAGGTCCTGATCGCCGTCGTTATCAATATCACCGGCAATCACGCCAGCATTACCTGTGCCGCCAATAAGCCCCTTGGCGGCAGCCACCTCGACAAAGCTGCCGTCGCCCTGGTTTTCAAACAGCGCATTGGGGTAGCCGTTGAGCCCTGGGGTTACGATGTCCTGGCCGTTGGTGAGATACACATCCAGCCATCCATCGTTGTTGTAGTCGAACCAGGCGGCGCCGGCGAGGCCGTCACCACCAAGTGTGTAGCTGCGGTGGTTAAAGGTGCTGAGCCCGCTGCTCACGCTGGCGTCGATAAATCTCACCCGTTCCTGCGCCAGGCCCGGTGTAGCGGCCAACAGTGCGGCCGCCGCCAGCAGGGGGGTGGCTGCTATTGGCCTCTTATAGGTACAGTCGCGCATCGTTCCTCCTTCGCATCGCTCAACTCATCTCGGGGCGTTTGATTTTCCAACGATCTTGATAGCACTGCCGCTGATGCTTTGCCATACGAGCGCAGTTGCCCGAACCGGCATCCGCTGGTCATAACGAGGCGGCGGCTGTCGGGTGGATTTACAACGGCGGCATCAGGTTATGACAGCACCTTGGTAAGTCTTTGTTGTAGAGGGTATTTGTTGTATTGGCACAGGACTTGCTCCTGCTACAGCAAACGGAATCATCATTCGAAAGGAATCGAAATGCTTCAGCGACTACGTACCACCGCCTTTACCATCTGCTCACTTGCACTGTCCGTCACCTTCGCCACTTCCGCGTCGGCCATTCCCTATGGCGAGTATCGCATCGGGAGTCATCACTCCGGTAGCCAGGCACCGCCGGCCTACGGTCTGCGCCTGGATAACCTGATTGACGAGGGGGTTTATACCTTCAATTTCAGCGATGGTCGCAGCGACATGATGATGGATTACAGCGAGCAGGGTATTCACATCTTCGGCACCACCTGGGGTGGTAAAGACAACGGCGATCACTACCTGGATGGTCAGCTGTTTACCCTCGACTTCTTTTTCGGCACCTCGGTCCAGCGGACCGGCGACTACGATCCGCAGGACCCCGCCTATCAGGACGCCGGTGTGGAAGATGTCATGGTGCGCGATAACTTCGCGAACTTTGGCACCATCAGCGGCCTGTCAAACATCTCTGATCGCTCCTCAGCAACCACCTGGCTGCTGCGTGACCATGCGAACGGGGAGAACATGAGCTTCCGCATGGGTGATGGCGCAGACGGCAACGGCCATCGTGGTCATCGCGGCGTGTCGGCCTGGGGCTGGCTGGACTACAGCGCGGACAACGGCCAAAGCTGGGGCGGTTCGGTGAACGGTTGCTGTAGCGACTTCCTATTTACGGTGCACGTGCCCGAGCCTTCATCGCTTGCACTTCTAACGTTGGGGTTACTTGGATTTACTGTGACCGCTCGCCGTCGTCGTCAGTTTCAGCCGGTAGCCGGCGCCTGATCTACAGAACGATCTGGCACATGACCGGGCGGCAGCAGGCGAATAAGAACAAGATGAACAAGAATAACAATACTGCTGCCGTCCACTTGCCACATCTGAAGCTTCGATCAAAACAAGAAGCGGCTTGAAGCCGACATCCTGGGAATTATTCCCTCCTGAGAGCATGTGACTTGCCGCCCCAACTTAGGGGCGGCGTTTTTGTCTGCGCTGCGTATTTCGAATCGCGCATCGAACAGGTTAAGATGAGCGGCATGAGTACCGCTAACCGCATAAGCACCGTGCTGGTGACCGGCGCCACAGATGGCATCGGTGCGCAGACCGCTCGCGAACTCGCTGAGCACGGCCACCACGTGCTGGTGCACGGGCGCACCCAGCCCAAGGCACAACGAGCCGCTGAGGCCATCACTGCCAGTGCGGGCAAGAGCACCGCCGTGTGGGGTGATTTTAGTGATATGTCCCAGGTGTGCGCGCTAGCGCGGCAGGTGAGCCAGGCCACGGACACACTGCAGGTACTGGTGAACAATGCCGGCATTTACGCCAGTGAGCGGCGCGAGAATGCGGATGGTTTCGAGATGACAATGGCAGTGAATCACTTTGCGCCGTTTTTGCTCACTCACCATTTAATGCAAACGCTGCGGGCCGGTGCGCCAGCGCGCATCGTCACGGTGAGTTCCATGACCCATGCCTCGGGCGCTGTCGACCCGAACGATCTGGCGCTGGCGGGCAGCTGGAGCGGCTACGACGCGTACTGCGCGTCAAAATTGGCCAATGTACTGTTCGCACGTCAGCTGGCCGCGCACAATCCGGCGGATGTGCTCACCTCCAATTCTCTGCACCCGGGCGTTGTCGGCACCAAGTTGTTGCGTGAGGGGTTTGGCGGTATCGGTGGGGCCAGCGTGAAGGCGGGGGCACGCACGTCCGTTTACCTGGCGGATGCGGCGGAACTGGCGGGTACTACCGGCGAGTACTTTGTCGATTGCAAAAGGGCGCCGGTATCGGCGGCTGCGAGCGACACGTCACTGGCCGCCGATGTGTGGGCCGCCACCCGACATCAACTGGCCAATTACCTGTAGCGCGGCGAAGCAGGTCCTAGTCGAACCCGAGTTGACGTTCCTCGCGAACGAACCAGCCATCGCCCACCGGAGCGAAAGTATTGCAGCACTTCATGTCGCCGCCGTACACATGAATTGAGATCGCTGGCTGCTCCGTCGCATTCGCGATGGTATGGTACTCGTGTGGCGGTATCAGGCTGCCAGCAGAGCCGACGCAGGCCTGCATGCAACCGCGCTGCTCAAAGTTGTACCGCTCGCCGTCCACGCCCAGCAACTCATACTGGACCACCTCGATCTCGCCAGACCAGATGCCCTCAACGCACCACAGGCCGGAGTGATCATGGATGGGTGTGCCCTGTCCGGGACCCCAGGTCATAGCAACGACCGAATAGCCGTGCTCGTCGCTTTGGTGCAACAGCCGGCGGGCGTAGTGCTCGGAACAGGCCTCGTAACAGTCGCCCGGTAGGTCTACTGTATCATCGCGGACGCATTCACAAAGGATTTTTCTAATTCCCTCAACGACTTGGCCAGTCTCCTTATGGCTGACGGCGGCATTCAGGGATTCAATCAGTGCGGGCAAACTCACGGCTTCTACCTCAAAATACGATATTGGTATATTTATATTCGATTTGGTTATCTTAACCGAGCAGACGGGTCGCAAAAACCCCCTCGCCAAACAATCCCGGTGCGCGACGCAACCAGAGCAAAGCAGGTCGAGCGCAGACATCCGCGCCATAGCCAGGCTTGCCGGGCAGCATCGGGTGATCCGTGTCGCCTCGCCCAACGCTTATGTCCGGTGTGGTCCTTGTTGCGTGTCTTGCGCCTGCCTTAGGCGTTGGCGCCCTGGTCGGCCAGCTTGCGGATCTCCTGCACCGCCACCGACAGCGAGGCGAAGTCGTTTGCGTTGGCCTCGCGCATGTCGCCCAATGTGCCATGCACGCGTTGTACCCGGCTGGCGTTGACCTCCAGCCAGTGCGCGACAGCTTGTTTGGGCGCCAGGTCCTGCGTGGTGTCGATGACCTGTCGGGTCAGGTCCCGCTGCAGGCGATACAGGCTCTCGCGCATGCTGGTGCGCGCCATCGCCTGCCATTTGCCACTGGCCTCCAGCCGGTCGCTCTGATCACGCAAATCGTTTAGCGACAGCGCCTCGCCCAGATTAAAGTAAATATGTGCAACATCGGTGGGCGTCATCGAGCCCTGATGGGCGACTTCGACGATATCCATGGCGGAGTACATCGGGTGCATCTTGGCCAGCCGTCGTGCCAACTTGCTCGGCACACCAATCTGGGTGTACAGCGCCGCAGTTTCGCTCAATCGTTTCCGGTCGGGATTGCTTACCAGTTTGCCCAGTGCGTTTTGCAACTCGCCGATGCCCTGTGCGTAGCGCTCTACCGTGTTGCCTACAGTTTGCGCCCCATAAGGGGAGTTCAGCAGCCACTGGGTGGCATGGCGCAGCAGGCGAGCAGACTGGCTCAGCATGGCGTACTGCACGCTGGCCGGGACTTTGTTGTCCAGGCGCTCGATCTGCGCCCACAGCGAACGCATGTCAAACGCGGTAAGGGCCGCGCAAAAACTGCGCACGATATCTGCCGGTGCCGCGCCGGTTTCCTCGCGGGTGCGCCAGAAAAAGGCCAGGCCCATCCGATTGACCAGCGTATTGGTGACCTGCGTGGCAATGATCTCGCTGGCCAACCGATGTGAGGGGATATAGTGCTCGGCTTTGCGCGCGAGTGGGCGCGGGAAGTAACGCTTTAACTCGTCGGCGAAATAGGCATCCTCAGCAATGTCCGTATCGACCAGCGCGCGGTAGAGGCTGATTTTGCTGTAAGCCAGCAGGATTGCCAGTTCCGGACGCACCAGACCTTTGCCCGCTTTTTGCCGTTCTGCCAGTTGCTCAGCGTCTGGCAGAAATTCCAGCTGGCGATCGAGCTCACCGCTGCGCTCCAGGATGCGGATGATGTGTTGGTGTTCGGCCAGCCGTTCCGCTGCGTGGGTTTCGGTGATGCTGATCGCCTGTGTCTGCACGTAGTTGTTGCGTAAGACCAGCTGTCCGACTTCGTCAGTCATTTTTGCTAGCAGCGAATTTCGCTGCACCCGCGCTAGATCACCGGCTTCGCTGAGCGCGGCCAGCAGGATTTTGATGTTCACCTCGCGGTCGGAGCAATCCACGCCGGCCGAGTTGTCAATAAAATCGGTGTTAAGGCGCCCGCCCGCCAGGGCGTATTCAATTCGCCCACGCTGGGTCAAACCCAAGTTGCCACCTTCGCCCAATACCTTGCAGCGTAGTGCCTGGCCGTCTACTCGCAGCAAGTCATTGGCCCTGTCGCCAACCTCGGCATGCGATTCGCCAGCGGCTTTCACATAGGTGCCGATACCGCCGTTCCATAGCAGGTCAACCGGCATCATCAAAATGGCGCGAATAAGCTCGGTGGGAGTGAGCTTGTCGGCTTCCACGCCCAGCATTTTGCGCATCTGGGTGCTCAGCGGAATATGTTTGTCGGCACGCGCGAACACGCCGCCGCCGGTTGAGATCAGACGGGTGTCGTAGGCATCCCAACCCGAGCGCGGCCCCTCGAACAAGCGCTTGCGTTCGGCAAACGTGCTAGCGATATCCGGATCAGGGTCGATAAAGATATGCAGGTGGTTAAAGGCCGCCTGCAGTCGGATATGCGGCGAGAGTAGCATGGCGTTGCCAAACACATCGCCCCCCATATCGCCGATGCCGGTGACGGTGAACGGCTCGGACTGGATATCCAGCCCGGTTTCGCGAAAGTGTCGCTTGACGGCTTCCCAGCCACCGCGGGCGGTAATGCCCATCCCTTTGTGATCGTAACCGGCAGAGCCACCCGAGGCGAACGCATCGCCTAGCCAGAAGTCGTACTCGGCGGCCACTTCGTTGGCGGTGTCGGAGAACGTGGCGGTGCCTTTGTCGGCCGCCACCACTAGATAGGGGTCGGGTGGATCGAGACAGACGACGTTCTGCGGTGGGCGCAGGTCGCCGTCAAGGATGTTGTCGGTAATATCCAGCAGCCCGCGAATGAAGGATTTGTAGCAGCGCACGACTTCTTTGCCGACCGCGGCACGATCGCCATCGGGCAGCCGCTTGCACACGAAACCGCCCTTGGCGCCCATCGGGACAATGAGGGTGTTTTTCACTTTCTGCGCTTTCATCAGGCCCAGCACTTCGGTACGAAAATCCGCCCGCCGGTCCGACCAGCGTAGCCCGCCGCGGGCAATTTTATCGGTCCTCAGGTGCACCCCTTCCATCGCCGGGGAGTACACAAATATTTCGAACATCGGTCGAGGCTCAGGCAAATCGGCAATACGCTGTGGATCGAGCTTGAAGCTGATGTAGGCGAGTGGCTGACCATCACTGTCGTGCTGATAGAAATTGGTGCGTAAAGTGGCGTTGATGGCACCTAGGAAGGCGCGCAATATGCGGTCTTCATCGGCACTGGCAACAGCGTCCAGCGCTTGTGCCATCTCGCCGTTCTGTCTGGTGGCTTTGCGCGAGGTCCGCGCCGGATCAAAGCGCAGCGCGAACTGCTCAACCAGCATGCGGGCGATTTTGGGATGTCGCCCCAGCACTTGTTCCATGTAATCCTGGCTGAAGGGCTGGTCGGTCTGCAGCAGGTAGCGGCTGTAGGCACGGATTAGCGCGGTCTCGCGCCAGCTCAGTCGGGCGCCCAGCACTAGGCGGTTAAACCCGTCGTCCTCTGCTTCGCCACGCCATACGCGCTCAAAGCAGGCTTCGAAAATATCGGTGACCTCGTCTGGCTCGGGCACCGCTACCCCATCCGGAAGCATTTCAAAATCCTGAATCCACATGGTGCGGTCGGCGGGAAGCGGCACCCGGTAAGGGCGCTCACTCAGCACTCGCAGGCCCATGTGCTCCAGCATCGGCAGGGCATCTGAGATGGGCACTGTAGAGCCGCGCTTCACCAGCTTGAAGCGCAGGCGCTCGGACTGCTCGTGCGGCGGGCGGTACAGGTTCATCTCAATACACTCATCACCATCGCCCAGCGCGGCCATGCGCTCGATGTCGTAGGCGGCGGCCGCCGGGGTGACATCTTCGCGGTAGGCGGCACGGAAGTAGTGGGCAAAGCGGCTGTGCAGCTGGTGGCTGGTTTGTTCGCCCAGCCGTTCCTGCAGGCTGTCCAGCACACTATCTTCCCAACTGCGCACAGCATCTTCGATCCGCCGTTGTACATCTTCGATCCGCACTTTCACTACCACATCCGGCTCGGTGCGCACGATGGTGTAGATGCGCGCCAGACGCGAATCGGTTAGCTGCACCTGGGTCTCGACAGAAAGCCCTTCAAGGCGCTGCATTAGGATCTGCTCAATGCGCGTACGGATCGTCGTGTTAAAGCGGTCGCGCGGGACATAGATGATGCAGGAGATGAACCGTCGGAAGGCATCGCGGCGCAGGAACATACGGGTGCGCTGGCGCTCCTGCAGGCTACGGATGCCCTCGGCGATGCGGGTCAGATCCTCCACCGAGGCCTGAAACAACTCATCGCGCGGATGGTTAACGAGAATGTGCAACAGGCTCTTGCCTGCATGGCTGATCGGGTCCAGTCCTGAGCGCTCGATCACCTGCTCGATCTTGTAGCCCAGGTACGGTAACTGGCGTGGGTTGCCGCTGTAGGCAATGGAGGTGAAGTGCCCCAGGAAGCGTCGCTCGCCAATCACCTCACCATGCTCGTTGTAGCGCTTGACGCCCACATAGTCGTAGCGGCCCGGGCGGTGCACATTAGATAACAGGTTGGCTTTGGTAATGGTCAGCGGATCACGCGACTGGAGTTGCCGATTCACCGCACGTGCACTCTCGGCCGTGACCAGCTCGGGCGGGGGGCGGTCGCGCAGCACGCCCAGGCCACTGCTCAGGTCTGCGTTGGGGGAGTTAGCCTGGGGACCTACGGCATCATCCAGCTCGTTTACGCGGTACTCGCGGTAGCCGATGAAGGTGAAATTATGCGTGCCCATCCACCGCAACAGCTCCACCGATTCGCTCACCAGTCGACGTGACACCGGGCAGCTGCCGTCGGCCAGTTCATCGGCCGCCTCACTCATGATCTCGCGCATTGCGCGCCAGTCCGTCACCGCAGCGCGGGTATCGCCGATGCTCTGATGGATCTCCTCCACTAGGCGCTTGAGCACCTCTGCATCGGTTTCGCGGCTGATCTGCATTTGCACCAACGATTCGCGATACCAGCCCTTGCTCGGTTGCTCGCTGGCCACGTTTGCCCGCACCTGCCCCATGCGACCTTTGTTGTCCCGCTTGACTAGAAGCACGGGGTGGATGGTGAGCTCCACGCGCAGCCCCAATCGGCCGACGATGACACCCAGCGAATCGACCAGAAACGGCATGTCGTCGTTGACCGTTTCGATGACGGTGTGCGCGGTGCCCCAGCCGTTAGCGCCTTGCTCCGGGCTGTATACGCGTACGCTCGCATGGCCGGGTGTGCGCTCCCGGGCATACGCCAGATGTGCTAGCGCTGCGCCGGCCAGTTGCTGCGGGTCGCGCTCCTGTAGCTCCTCGGTGGAGGCGTGCTGATAGTAGGCGCCCAGCGCATCGGCAATGGACGTTGCAGAGGACATCTGCACCTGGTCTGAGTCGATGAGTGACTGGGCATGTGCCACGATCACAGCGATCAGATCGCTACGGCTGTCGCCGGCGCGTCGTCTGGGTGCCTCGGAGGTACTCGCTGAGGCGGGGCGTTTTTTCTTACCTTGCATGCGCGCGATTATAGCGCTATCGCGCGCGCTGGCCGATGGCCCTGGACTGAACAGGGTCACACAACTCGTACCTGCACAGTCGCCGCCGAGATGGTTTTTCTATTGCATCGCGGCACGCGGTACAATGCTCCGCCGTGCGCAACCTTGGACAGTGATGACACAACGCGACCTGGAACCTGGAATACACCGAGATCTGAGTGATCGGCTGACCTACTCGGGCTACCTCGGTCTCGACGCCGTGTTGTCCTCTCAGCGCCCGCTCAGCGACCCACCGCATCACGATGAGATGATGTTCATCATCCTTCACCAAACCACCGAGCTTTGGATGAAATTGTGCCTGCATGAGCTGAAGGCAGCGGTGGTAAGGATGCAACAAGACGACCTGGAGCCGTGCCTGAAGATATTGGTGCGGGTAAAGCACATCCAGCGCCAGATGTTTAATCAGTGGGCGGTGCTGGAGACCCTCACGCCCAGCGAATACGTGCAGTTCCGGGACGTGCTGGGTAAAGCCTCTGGCTTCCAGTCGCCACAGTTCCGCGAAATCGAGTTTATGTTGGGCAACAAGAACGCGAACTATCTGGCGGTGTTCTCGAACAATCCTGCGGCCTATGAGCTGCTGCATGAACGGCTGCACAACCCGGGCGTGTACGATGAGTTTCTGCGTTACCTGCAGCGCCAGGATCACGCAGTGCCCGCCGAATCGGTACAGCGTGACTGGTCAAAGCCGTATGAGCCCAATGCTGCGGTGGTGGCTGTGTTTGCATCCATCTACAGCAATACCGAGACCTATTGGAAGGAATACCAGATGTGCGAGCGGTTGCTGGATCTGGAGCACTACTTCCAACTGTGGCGGTTTCGGCATATGAAGACGGTTGAGCGCATTATCGGGAACAAGACCGGCACGGGTGGCTCAACCGGCGTGGCGTTCCTGGCTCGCGGGCTGAACATACGCCTGTTCCCTGAGTTGATCGACGTCCGCACGGAGCTATGAACATCAAATGATCAAGCTACATACTTATTGGCGCAGCAGTTGCTCTTACCGGGTGCGCATCGCTTTGAACCTCAAGGGCCTGCAGTACGAGTCCGCGCCCGTTCATCTGGTCCGCAATGGTGGCGAGCAATACGCGCGACAGTATTTGGTAATGAATCCGCAAGGTCTGGTGCCTACGCTGGAGCATGACAGTCTGGCGATTTCCCAGTCCGTGGCCATTATCGAGTATCTGGAGGAGAGCTTTGCCGAACCCGCGCTGCTACCGGCGGATGCGCCGGGTCGAGCGCGTGTACGCGCGTTGGCACTGCTGGTCGCCTGCGAGATTCAACCGCTGAACAATTTGGGCACGGTGAATTTTCTGGGTAACACCATGGAAGTGGATGATGGCGCCCGACTGGCCTGGGTGCGCCACTGGGTGCACAAGGGATTTAGTGCGCTGGAGCAACGTCTGAGCAGCGAGGGACAAACCGGTCAGTTTTGCCACGGTGACACCCCTGGGCTTGCCGATATCTGTCTGGTACCGCAGATCTACAATGCCGAGCGGTTCGAGTGTAATTTGGAGGCGTTTCCTACCATCATGCGCATTAACGCTGCGTGCAAAGCGCTGGAGGCGTTCCAACGGGCCGCGCCGGAAGTCCAACCTGACGCGCCGTGAATGCTTACCTCTCAACCGAGCTGATGCCGTGGCTGCTGGGGTCGGTGGCTGTTTGGTGGGCGTTGTTCGGGTTAGCCGGCTTGGCGCTGATCTACCTGGCGGCCAATCGCTGGGCCTGGACGGGTGCTGGCCTGTTGATGCTCGGCCTGTTCGCCTATTTTGCGCAGGTCTCAGTCCAGCTGAAACTGGCGACGGCGGTAGCACTGTTGATGCCCCTGGCCGTGTTCATCCTGGGGCCGATTCGCCGTCGGTTGTTTAGCGAGCCCCTGTTTCGGTTGTTTCGCGATTCGGTGCCGTTGCTAAGTGATGCGCAGTGGCAGGGGATAAACGCGGGGGAGGGTTGGTGGGAGCAGGAACTGTTTAGTGGCCGGCCGCGCTGGCGCCGATTGCTACAACACAAAGCCTGCCGCCTTAGCGATGAGGAGCGGGCGTTCCTGGACGGCTCGGTAGAAACCCTTTGCGAGCGGTTGGATGAGCCCCGCTGGAATCACACCGGCGAGATCCCGCCACAGATCTGGGACGCCCTGGGCGCGAAGGGCTTCTTTGCCCTGGTGGTGCCGAGTGAGCATGGCGGACGCGGTTTTTCCACTGCCGCCATCAACATGGTGATTGCGAAACTGGCCAGCCGCAGCGTCAACGTGGCGCTATGTGTGGCCATGGCCAACGGCGTGGCGCCGGCACGACTGCTGGTCAGCCACGGCAGCGAATCGCAGCGTAAGCGCTATCTGAGCCGGCTGTTGTCGCACGATCTGGTGCCGGCATTTGCTCTCACCACCCAGCACGCCGGCAGTGACGCCACCGCGCAGATTGATGTGGGCACGGTGCAGCGTGGCGCTGACGGCGCTCTGATGGTGAACCTGAGTGTGGCCAAACGCTACGTGCTGATGGCGCCCACCGCCAGCCTGGTGCTGGTGGCCTTCGTATTGGATGATCCGCAGGGGCTGCTCGGCATGCCGGGCAACGTTGCCCAGCCGGATGAGAACCTCGATGATGCCATTGCCGATGACATTACCGATGCCATTGTCGATGACAGAGGCGAGGGTAGCGATGAACCTGAGCCTGGCGATGGGCTGACGTTGGCATTGATCGAGACCTCCGGCCAAGCCATTACCAGGCAGCACCATCACATCCGCGCGTTACCCATCGGTACGCTGAGCGGCGCCGATATCCAGGTGCCGCTGGAGAATCTGCTCGGCGGTACCCAATACATTGGCCGAGGGTGGCAAGTGTTATGTGAGTCGTTCGCAGATGCGCGAGCGCTGGGGGTGCCAGCGGTGTCGGCTGCATCATGCAAGCTGGCCGTGCGCCTGAGCGGCGCTTACGCCCGTGTGCGCTATCAGTTCGGCACTTACTTGGGGCAATTTGGCGCTGTCCAGGGCGTGCTAGCACAATTGGCGGGTAACACCTTTGCGGTGGATGCCGCGCGAGTTGTCACCCTGGGCGCGATTGATGCGGGTCATCGTCCGGCGCTTGCGAGCATGTTGTCTCGGCAGCTGGCTGTTTCACGCGCGCGTCAAAGCCTGCCGCTGGCGGGCGATGTGATGGGCGCGGCTGCCTTGTGTGCGGGCCCGCACAATCTTCTGCACGAGTATCGCGATGTTCCCGCATTGCTCGCGAACTGGGAAGGCAGCCCCTTGATGGACGCGAGTATTGGTGTGTACGGCCAGTGCCTGGTGCGGCTGCATCCGGTGTTGCGAGAGGAGTTGCAGGCGATTGGCGATGCCGATCTTCGCCAGGGTGCTGCGCGCTTTGATCGCGCGATTACCCGGCATATGGCACTCATGCTGCGTCACGGGTTGCGCACCGTGCTGCTGGGTCTGACCGGCGGGCATCTGGTGCCTGCGCCGATGCCCGCGCAGCGCGGGTTGCGCCAGTACTATCGACAGGTGAGTCGCATGAGTGCTGCGTTTGCGCTGAGCGGCGATCTGTTGGTGTTAGGCACTCGTGGAAACCTGCGCCTGTGGCAGCAGACCTGTACCAGAATGACGGATATTGCGGTGGAGTTGTACGCCGCCTCCAGTGCGCTTAAGTACTACATTGATCAGGGCTGGCATGACACCGACCGCCCAATCGCCCAATGGGTGCTGCAGGACTCTTTGCACCGGATTGGGGTCAGCTTCGAGCGCTTGTGCGAGAACCTGCCGGTGCCGTTTGCCGGGCGTGTTCTGCGACGTATGATTTTCCCGTGGGGCCGAGCGTTTGCGGCACCGAGTGACGCGTTGAGCCAACGGGTGGCCCAGTCGGTGCTGGTTCCCTCCTCGGCGCGGGATCGATTGACGGCGGGGATGTATCTGCAATCAGAGCCGCAGGCGGATGATCCGTTGGGCCGGCTGGAGCGCGCGCTGCGTTTGGTCATGCAGGCTAAACCCACCATGCGCAAGTTGCGAGATGGCGCGCGGGTACAACTGGTGCGCGGAGACACGGTGCTGGCCCAGTTGCAAAGCGCGGTCGCGGCTGGGGTGGTGAGCGATGATGAGGCGCAAGTGCTGAGCGCCGCCGAGCGCGCGCGCGATCACGCGTTGAAGGTCGAGTGCTTTTAGCGGCCGGCCGCCGATGCCGGTTCGCTCCGTTTAAGGAAGATGCGGGCGCGCCAGATACGCGTGCGATTGCATTTCAATCAGCCGGCTGAGCGTGCGTTGAAATTCAAACGCCAGGCGTTTGCCTTGATAAAGATCCTGCGCCGGCACCGCACTGGATAGGATCAGCTTAACGTTACGATCGTAAAACTCATCCACCAGTGCGATAAAACGCCGTGCCTGGTCTTCGATCAATGGGGTGAACTGCGGTACTGCGCTCACCAGCACAGTGTGATGCTCACGTGCGATTTCAATGTAATCCACCTGGCTGCGTGGTCCATCGCAGATATCCAGGAAGTCAAACCACACCACACCATCGGCACAACGCACTGTGTTGATCGGGCGATTGGCGATCACAAGCGCTTCGCCCGCCGTGGCATGCTCACCGGCCAGTGACTCAAAGTAACGGGTCATGTTCTGGCGCGAGACGGTATCCAGTGGTGAATGGTAGATCTCCGCCTGCTCCAGTAAGCGCAATCGGTAGTCGGTGTCTGAGGCCAGGTGAAACACCTGCGTATGTTTTTTGATCTGTTCGATTGCGGGTAAGAAACGGGCGCGCTGCAGGCCGTCCCGGTACAAATCGTCTGGTGCTGCATTCGAGGTGGCCACCAGCGTCACCCCGCGTTGAAACAGCGCCTCCAGTAAGGTGCCCAGCAGCATGGCATCGGTGATGTCGGAGACAAAGAACTCATCGAAGCAGATCACGCGGGTGCGCTTGCTTAATCGTCGCGCCACGATGAGCAGCGGATCGGCCTCGTTCTCCAGGCTACGCAGTTGCTCGTGGATCAGGTACATGAAGCGATGGAAATGCGTGCGCATCTTCTCGCGCAAAGGCAGGCAGTCGAAAAACATGTCCATCAGCCAGGTCTTGCCGCGCCCCACATCGCCCCACATGTACAACCCGCGGATGGGCATGGCATCGCCGCGATCACGCAGCAGACGGCTTATCAGCCCAGGCGTTAGTGGTGGGTGGGAGAGCAGCTCGGACAGGGCGCTGAGTTTCTCGACCGCCAGCGCTTGCACGGGGTCTGCTCGAAAACCAGGTTGCGCAAGTTGCGTCTGGTAGCGCGCTTTAAGATCCATAACGGGCGGGCCCGATCTGTGTGCCGTGCACCGCGGTGAGTGGAGGCAGCCCGGCTTACCGAAGGCGCGGTGGGCAATGCCCGCCGGCCCTGGGAGCGTCCGGGCGGGTAGCCACCTAGCTCAGCGCGGCCTCAAGTTCAGGCAGTATCTGGAACAGGTCGCCTACCAAACCGATATCGGCGATCTCAAAGATTGGCGCTTCGGCGTCTTTGTTGATGGCCACAATCGTACCGGCATCTTTTATGCCCGTGACGTGCTGGATGGCGCCGGAAATACCAATTGCCACGTAGAGGTCTGGGGCAATGATCTTGCCCGTTTGTCCTACCTGCATGTCGTTGGGCACATAACCGGCATCCACGGCCGCGCGTGAGGCGCCGACCGCCGCGCCCAGTTTGTCCGCCAGCGAGTAGATAATGGAGAAGTTCTCCTGGCTGCCGACACCGCGCCCACCAGAGACGACGAGCGGCGCGGATTGCAGGTCGGGGCGCTCGCTCACCTGGGCGCCCAATTCGACAAACCGCGTGTGCTCGGGCAGCTGCACGTCAACGTTGCCTGTTTCGATGCTGGCACTGGCGTTACTGTCCACCGCTTGGAAGGAGGCGGTGCGGACGGTGCCAACCACCGTGATGCCCTCCGGCACGCGTACATCGACAATGGCGTTACCGGCATAGATGGGCCGTTTGAAGGTACGTGCGTCCACCACTTCCATGATGTCGCTAAGCTGTGGTACGCCCATCAGTGCCGCTGCGCGCGGCAGCACGTCTTTGCCGAACGTGGTAGAGGGCGCCAGCACGTAATCGTAGTCAGCGCCGAGGGCGGCGATCTGTGGTGCCAGCACGGCGGCCAGCTCGTTGGCATTCTCGCTACGCTCAACCGTGATGACGCGGGCAGCGCCGTCGAGGGCGGCTGCCTGCTGGGCCACCGCCTCGGCCTGGCCGGCGCAAATAAGCACATCCACCTCGCCCAGCGCCTTAGCGCAACTCATGGCACGAGCAGTTGAAGCGTTAAGCGCGCTGCCATTGTGTTCGCCGACAAGCAATACTTTACTCATGACAGCAGTCCTTTTTCTTTGAGCGCACTGACGAGTTCGGCGGCGCTTTCAACCATCACGCCGCGGCTTCGCCCCTCAGGTGCTTCGTAGCTCAGGGTTTCCAGTGCGGGCGGTGCCTGCACGCCCAGATCGGCGAGCGGGATGACGTCGAGCGTTTTTTTCTTAGCCTTCATGATATCGGGCATTTTCACGAAACGCGGTTCGTTCAACCGCAGGTCCACGGTGACGACGCCGGGTAGATCGAACTCAACGGTCTCAAGACCGGCATCCACTTCGCGTACCGCAGTGGCTTTGCCGTCGGCAAGCGCAAGTTCCGAGACGAAGGTCGCCTGCGGCCGGCCCCACAGGGCTGCCAGCATCTGACCGGTCTGGTTGCAGTCATCATCGATAGCCTGTTTGCCCAACAAAATCATACCGGGGTCTTCTTTTTCCCGAATGGCGTTGAGCAACCGCGCGGCGTGCAGCGGCTGCACTTCCTCGTTGGCTTCGATCAAGATGGCACGGTCGGCCCCCATGGCCAGCGCGGTACGCAATTGTTGTTGCGAGTCGCTGCTGCCAATGCTGACGGCGATCACCTCATCGGCCTGGCCGGCTTCGCGCATACGCAGCGCCTGCTCGACCGCGATTTCATCAAACGGGTTCATGCTCATCTTGACCCCATCGGTGACAACGCCGGTGCCGTCGCGACTGACCTGCACGCGCACGTTGTAATCGATGACGCGCTTGACGCCTACGAGAACTTTCATAGCTACCTCCAAAAATCAGCGCGTACTATACCGTATTAAAGCTGTCGATTTGTGTATCTACGCGTCAAAAAACAAGTGGAAAGCGCGCCTTTTCAGGGGCTCGGCGGGCTCGCTGGCTGCGGCGCCATCGCCGCAGGGTACTCAACCTGACAGGGCAGGTTACGTCAGCCCAGCGGGCGTGTGCTTGGCGGTTGTGGCTCTGGCTTGGCGCTCCAATGCCAACTGTCCCAACCGGCTGCTCGGCGCCCGTCCAAGCGCGTCGCTGATAAACAGGCTGGCATCGACCAG
>CBDUQI010000040.1:0-34752 GCA_965369325.1 uncultured Gammaproteobacteria bacterium | reverse complement strand
ACAACACCTGCGCTGAAGTTAACGGATTCTTCAGCATCCAGCGGCTGTGCGCCCAACTGGATAGAGATGGGGTTGGTCGGCGGCAGGGTGGCCTCATCGGCCAGTACACCGTTGGTGAAGGCAGTGGTCACGTTACGCACGTTCGACTGTCCCACTGAGGGTGCACGGAAGCCGGTGCTGGCTGAGGCCCGGATGGCGAAGTTCTCGCTGGCCTGCAGGCGGCCTACCAGTTTGCCGTTGGCGGTGGAGCCGAAGTCACTGAAGTCCTCAAAGCGTACGGCCAAACCGAGCAGGAAGTTGTCGGTGAGGTCCGCTTCAAAGTCGATGTAAGCGGCAAAGTTCTCGCGGCTGTTGATGCCCGCGTCCGTCGGCTGGAAGCCGGGGAAGCCGTTGGAACCAATACCGAAGCCCTGCGCTGCTAGATCGGCGGTGTCGTCGATCAAGAACGAGTTGGCATCACCGGCGATAATCTCGAACGACTCGTAGCGATGCTCCAGACCCCATGCGATGTTCAGGTCGGAAGCGAAGCTGTCCACCCCAACGGCGTAGTTGAAGTCCGCGTTTAAGCCGCGTTCCAGCTGGATGTAGGAGCCCGGCGCGAAAGCGGTGGGCTGCGACAGCTGCTGGCTGGAGAGCTGCGGGTTGATGGTGTTCTTGATAAAGAAGCTGGCTTTGCTGCGACCGACGCCTGCGCTGAAGTCGTACCCAATGCCGTTTTCCCACTCGCCGCGAATACCACCGGTGATGGAGGAGTCGCTGATGGTGCCGCCAAACTGCGGGGTGAAGCCACCCGGGAACAGTGAGCTGTAAGCAAAGCAGTTGGGGTCAGCTTCAATGGCCGCCAGCGCATTGGCATCCGGGATGCCGTCGGCTGACAGTGGCAGTACCGGGCACGGCACGCCATCGTCGCTGGGGCCAAAGGTCAGGTCGGCCACCAGCACCGTGTCGGTGCCGTCCGCCAGCTCAGGGCCATCAAACACGCCGCCGCGGTTGGTCGGGTTACGGAAGAAGAAGCCGCCTTCCACTTCACGCTCGGCCCAGTTACCAAACGCGTAGACTTCGGCGCCGCTATCCAGAGTAATGCCGGCATTGGCGAAGAACTTGTAGTCATCCTTCAGCTCTGGTGCGCCCCAGATCTGGGCAGCCGGCTGGCGGACGTTGTTGTTGCCTGCGGCAATCAACGCAGCCGCATCATCACGCTGGGTGCTGCGGCTGGTCGGGTCGGCTTCTTTGAACTCAAAGCTCAGGTTCAAAAAGCCGGCGCTGGTCAGTTCCATGCCGTAATTGGCCGCGACCTGTACGGTATCGCCGTCACCTTCATAGTAGGAGCCCAAGCGCGCTTCGATGGAGGCACCTTCGCTGGAATCATCCAGCTCAAAGTTGATCACACCGGCGATGGCGTCAGAGCCGTACTGTGCGGCTGCACCGTCACGCAGCACTGCCACCTGCTTGAGTGCGATGGCGGGGATCACGGACAAATCCGGACCCTGTGCGCCATCGGAGATGCCACCCCCAAGGAAGGAGATGACGCCCGCGCGGTGACGGCGCTTGCCGTTCACCAGAATCAGTGTGTTATCCGGCGGCAGACCACGCAGGTTGGCCGGGCGGACAATGGTCGCGGCATCCGAAATCGGCTGCGCGTTAACGTTATACGAAGGGATGATGGTGGACAGCAGATTGTCCATATCAGTATTGCCCTGGTTTCTGAAATCGGCGGCGCCGAGGACATCCACCGGTACCGCAGAATCGGTAACCGAGCGTGCCTCACGGCGGGTGCCGAGGACGACGACTTCTTCAACGACTTCGTCGTCTTGGGCGAACGCGGGTGCGACCATCGCCGATTGGGCAGCACCAAACGCACTCGCCATCAGCAAGGCGTGTTTCCAACTCTTCATCTTGACCCCCTGGTCATGACTGTATGTTTTCGATAATGTGGTGTTTTCGCAACAAAACCCCCCGGTTGCGATCACACCCGTAGGTGAGTGTGCCGGCCTGTTTAAGGGGAATAAGCACAAGTGCCAATTGCATCAGAAAAGCGAAGACATGAGAATTGTGATTTAGCCTACATAATGCGAGAATTATAGTGATATCGACAGTTCTAGTTAGTTAAAATGGCGATTTCTGAGAAAGATTCAAAACTAATCGGGCTACTGCGCGAAGATGGCCGCATGTCTATCGCAGAAGTCGCGAGGCAACTAGGCGTGTCCAGAACAGCCGCTCAGGCACGTTTGGAGAAGCTGGAGAGGAACGGTGTAATCGCGGGGTTTACTGTTCAGTTGTCTAGAAACGACGCCCCCGACCAGGTGCGCGCCTTGGTGCTAATCAAGTGTCAGGCCAGTGAGCGGCGTGCGGTGGAGGCGGCGCTGAACCGATTGCTCGGGCTTACCGCGCTGTACTCCATCAGTGGTGAATATGATATGGCCGCCGTCCTGGCCGCGGCATCCGTGGGGGACCTGGACAAAGGGCTGGTACAGATTTCGGCCCTACCGGGCATTACTGCAGTGATGTCCTCGGTGATTCTCGGCACCCGGTTTGATGGCTAGCAGGGTGCTGAAAATGATCGCCACTGGATACTAGAACGGCCGGGTACTGGTCAGACCGCTGGCCTGTTCGCTCAGTTGCCTTGCCAGCACCGGTTGCTCGAGCGTGGCCGCGATGCGTGCGGCGTGACGCAGGAACACAGGATTCTCAGGAACCAACGCCAATGCCCGCTTAAGGGCATCCAGGGCCTCGGCGGGGCGCTGCCGGGAAATCGCCTGATCCGCCTGGGCCAAGTGATAAAACGGATTGCGCTCGCGGGCCCGTTGTACCCGGGCGCGGATCGACCGCGCTTGCTTAAACTCGCCCTGATCGTGCAGTACGGCCGCGAGGTTGTTCTGGGCGGAGTCCAGCGAACCGTCCAGCGTGATGGCCCAGCGCAGCACTTGTTCAGCGTCGGCGGTTTGTTGGTTCCGACGTAGCACAACCCCAAGATTTGACCACGCGGAGGCCAACTTTGGCGCCGTTTGAATCGCGCGGGCGAAGTACACATAGGCGGCCGCCAGTTCCTCTTCGACCAGATGCCGGGCCCCCAGATTGTTGTAGTAGTGCGCGAGTGCTTCATGATCGCGCATACGCTCGCCATGATTGTTGCGCGCGTTACGATCCGGATAGAAATCGAGCACAAACCGCCGGGAGGCTGTCTGTCCGGTCACGTTGACGTGCCCGGCCGAGAACAGCATGCCGGTAGCGGTATCCCATTCCGGCTCGCCGGGCACCTGCTGAAAACTCACGTCCAAGCCTATCTCTCGTGCCAATGCAGCCACCATAAAAGACAGTGACAGGCAGTTACCGCGTTGCTCGTTGAAGGCCTCGCTGGCGGTAAACGTCGCGGATGCGTCGTACTCAAGTGCCAAGGCACCCGGGCTCATGATGGATTGCGTGAGCATTTCCAGCGCCACCATGCGACGGGTCCCTGGAGGCGCCACCATCGCGAGGAAGCGGCGCATGTCATCGCTGACGGCGAGAATTTGCGCTTCCTCAACAGGCGCCTCAACGAGCGCGATCTGCTGGCCGGCGGCGCCGGTCAAGGCGGGTATGGATACGGCGGGGCGTGCGCCGCTCGCGCAACCCGGTAGGGCGCAGATCGCGCTGAGCGCGATACCCGCGATCGCTAGGTGCCGGTTCACCGACGGCGCACGCCGGACCGTGCCACGCTTGGTATGAGCGGGGGTGTTGAGCGCCAGCAATGTTTGCTGCAGTGAGATCACAGAAGTTGTCCGGGCGATTGCCAGTTGCGCACTTGAACATTGGACCACACACCGCTGTACGAGTTGCAAGGATGCGTGTTGCCTTGCGCTTATCTGTTGCGGTTGCGAAGATACGTCACTTCCAGTCTAGCATTAGAGGCCCGCCATGGAATCCAAACCCCCTTTTCCACCCTTTACTCTGGAGACCGCCAAGCAGAAAGTGCAGGCCGCAGAGGATGCGTGGAACAAGCGCGATCCCGATAAGGTCTGCATGGCCTACACGGAAGATTCGCAGTGGCGCAACCGAGACGAGTTTATTAACGGGCGCGAGGAAATCCGCGTATTTCTGACCAGCAAGTGGGAACGTGAGCTGGATTACCGCTTGCGCAAGAAGCTGTGGTGCTTCATGGACAACCGCATTGCTGTGCGTTTTGAGTACGAGTTCCACAATGCGGACGGGCAGTGGTTTCGAGCGCACGGTAACGAAAACTGGGAGTTCGCGGAGAATGGCCTGATGCAGCGTCGTTATGCGAGCATCAACGATCAGGCGATTAGCGAGGCGCAGCGCAACTTCCGCTGGGAACGCAGTTAAGCAACGCCGTTCAGGGTGCTCGCTGCTAAGACGTGGAGGGCGTGACGCTGGAGGCCTGCTCGCGAGTATCTTCATGCCATTCGAAGATATTCATTTCGATAAAAACGAAGGCGACCAGCCACAAAAACGCATCCCAGAAATCCGGGATAAAGTCGCCCTTGAAGCCCCAGTAAGTCGCACATCCCAGCAAAGTCAGGTACAACGCCGACTTCACCGCCTTGCTCGCCAGCATCATTTTGTCCGTGAGCATCGAATTGAGCTGCAGAAACACCTCAAGCTCCAAAATGGCGACCACGATTAACCAGGTGACCGAGTTAATAATGTCCACGACGGCGAGGGCAATAGCGGCCTTTAATGCCTGCGCTGTCCCCAGAATCTGGGTGCCGGCAATCTGCTGCAGTGGCTCGTTGCCAAGTTGCTCGCAGCTGTCCGCATCAATCGGCGGGTACTCATCAAGGTCGGCAACGTAGGTATATCCATCACCGGCCAGATCGCCCGTCAAATCGCAAGGGCTAGGGCCCTGCCAGGCCAGCAAGTGAGTGACATCCGCATACTTGTTGATATATCCGTAACACGCGGTGACGATAAATCCGTAACACACCGCGCGTATCGACATGAGTATCCACTTGAGCGAGCCACGCAGTTTGTCATCCGAGATGACGGCGGTCTCAAGTTCAAACAGCAGCAGCAATATCACCCATGCAATGGTGTCGATGGTGGATGAATAGGCATCGACCAGATTGCGCCAGGTGATGCCGTCGGTAAACATCTGCGCGGCGGCGCCATGATCTTCAAAAAAGAAGATAAAGATGTTGGTGGTGAGCAGTGCGTACACCGAGTACTTAAACACGCGGTACAGGGTGTAGGGCGCAATTGGCAGTGCGCGAAGAATGCTCATCAATCCGTGTCGTCCGCGCTCAGCCCAACAAGCGCTCGGCGGCCTGATCAAAACTCTTGCGTGCTTTGCTCACCAACTCGTCGACTTCGGCGTGTGAGATAACCAGCGGCGGGGAAATAATCATGGTGCCACCGACCGCTCGCATTACTAGGCCGTTGCTAATTGCCAAGTCCCTTACCACAGCGCCAGCATCCGCCGGTTTTTCGAATGGCGTGATCGGCTCGCGGCTGCGTACCAGCTCCGCAGCACCCAGCATGCCAATGCCGCGGACCTCGCCCAGCAGCGGATGGTCGGCCAGCGTTTGCCATTGCGCTTGCAGATATGGCCCAATATCGGTGCGCACACGCGCCACCACACCCTCATCGCGCAGAATGCGCAGGTTGGCTATGGCCACAGCCGCCGCCACCGGATGCCCGGAGTAGGTGTAGCCGTGATTAAACTCGCCGCCCTGGGTTTTCAGTACCTCGCTCACGCGATCAGACATCATCACACCGGCGATCGGCAGATACCCTGACGACAGGCCTTTGGCGATCGTCATCAGGTCAGGTGTCAGCCCGTAAAGCTGGCTGCCAAACCACTCACCGGTGCGTCCAAAACCGCAGATGACTTCATCGCACACCAGCAATATGTTCCGTTCCTTGCAAATGCGGCTGATCTGCGGCCAGTACGAGTCGGGCGGTATGATCACCCCACCCGCGCCTTGAATCGGCTCAGCGATGAAGGCAGCTACGCGGTGTTCGCCCAGCGCGTCGATTTTATCTTCCAGCTCCTTCGCAATACGAATGCCGAAGGCCTCAGCATCCTCCTCGCGTCCCTCACCAAACCAGTACGGCTGGCCTATGTGCTCAATGCCAGGTATCGGTAGGCCGCCCTGTGCGTGCATGGGGGCCATGCCACCCAGGCTGGCCGCCGCCATCGTGGACCCGTGGTACGCGTTGCGTCGGCTGATAATGATCTGTTTGTCCGTATGCCCCTGGCACGCCCAATAGTGGCGCACTGCGCGCACGACGGTGTCGTTACACTCTGACCCTGAGCTGCCGAAGAACACGTGGTTGACTGCAGGCGGTGCCAACTCGGCCAGCAACTGCGCCAACTCGATAGTGCGCGGTGTGGTGCATTGGAAAAAACTGTTGTAATAGGGCAGCTCGCGCATCTGATTGGTGGCTGCCTCGACCAACTCTTCGCGCCCGTAGCCTACGTTAACGCACCACAGCCCGGCCATGGCGTCGAGCAGGCGGTTACCTTCGCCGTCCCATAGGTACACGCCCTGGGCCTTTTTGATAACACGGGTGCCCCGGTTGGCCAGATCGCCATTGTCAGTAAAGGGGTGCAAGTGATGCGCAGCATCTGCTTTGCGCAAGGCATCAAGGGTATTTGTCATAAGTTTTCTCAGTAACGCGCCAAGCCCGCTGGGCCTAAAAGTGCTGCTTCGATTTCGTCCCACGCGGGCGAGCTCGATCGATGTAAGTTGGCCGCATTGTCGTTTCAGTCAAGACCATACCTGCTGCGCGCGGCCCGCACCAGCATGTAGGCTCAAGGCAGCAGGTCCATCATCCGGTACCAGCTCATTGCCAGTACCAGCGCGGGCGTGCGCAGGGCCCGGCCGCCAGGAAAGGGGTGATGTGGAATGCGTGCGAAGACGTCAAAGGTCTCCGCCTGACCGGCAATGGTATCGGCCATTAGTTTTCCGGCAAGTCCGGTCGCGGCGATGCCGTGGCCGGAGAAGCCTTGAGCGTACAGCACATTGTCGCCAACGCGCCCGAAATGCGGCGCCCGGTTGACAGTGATGCCCACAAACCCGCCCCAGGCATAGTCGATGCTCACGCCCTTAAGTTGCGGGAACACCCACTGGATGCGCCGGGCCATGATGTTGGCCAGATTGCGCGGCTCGCGGGTAGAGTAGCTAACGCGCCCCCCGAACAGCAGTCGCCAGTCCGCCGAGCAGCGGTAATAATCCAGCACAAAGTTAATGTCCGCAACGGCAATGTTCTGGCGAATAAGCGCGCGGCAGCGAGCCTCCCCGAGCGGTTCGGTTGCCGCAATATAAGTCCCGACCGGCATCACTTTGGATTCCACCGTTTCGGCCACGCCATGTAGATAGGCGTTGCCGGCAATGACCGCATAGCGGGCTGTTACAGTGGCGTTGTCCGTGCGTACTTGGACGGACTGCGCAGCCGGTTTGACGGCAATCACATGCGAGTTTTCATGCAGTTGTACGCCGGCGGTGTTGGCCGCGCGCGCCAGCCCCAAAGTGTACTTGAGCGGATGCAGGTGGCCGCTGTTCGCATCGTACATGCCAGCAATATACCGCTCGCTTTGCACCTCGTGCCGCGTGCGTTCCCGGTCCCAGTACTCCAGGGACGTATAACCGTAGGTCTGTGCCAGATCGTCCCGCCAGGCGCGCAGTTCGCGTGCCTGGCGCGGTTTGAGCGCGACGTGCGCGTGGCCAGGGCGTAAATCGCAGTCAATCTTGTGGCGCTTAACCCGCTCGCGCAGCAGATCGATTGCGCTCAGGCTGGCGTCCCAGAGTTTGCGTGCGTCGTCCGGCCCGATCAGCTTTTCGATTTTGTCCTGCTCGCAGCCGTAGCCAAAAATTATCTGCCCGCCGGAGCGCCCGGAAGCGCCCCAGGCAATCTGCTTGGATTCCAGTAACACCACCCGGTAGCCGCGTTCCACCAGGTTAAGCGCCGCAGACAGACCGGTAAGACCGCCGCCGATCACGCACACATCGGCGCTGATATCGCCGGCCGCCGCTGCATGGGTGGGCGGTGTCGGTACACTGGCGGCGTAGTACGAATCGGGTGCGTGCGGGTATCGGGCGGAGGGCATCAAAAACTCGGCGGTGTATTGGTGCTGACGATAATCAGCTCGGCCGTGCCGACGTTGCGAAAACGATGCGGCTGGGCGCTGTCAAAGTAGTAACCATCGCCGCGGCGCAGGCGCTGCACGTGATCGCCAACGGTAAGCTCCAGCGTGCCCTGCATCACCACACCGCCTTCCTCGCCCTGGTGCTGCAGCATCTCAGCGCCGGTGTCGGCCCCGGGCTGTAAGACCTCGCGCAGCACGGTCATGCGCCGGTCCGAGCGGCTGGCGCCGATCAGAAAATAGCTGATGCCGTCCTGGCCAAGATCCGGCTGACCGGCGCGGGTAAACACCACATCGTCAGTGCGCTGCAGATCCATGGTGAAAAACTCTGCCAGCGAGATTGGGATGCAGTCGAGCAGCTTTTTTAACGAGGCGACCGACGGGCTCACTTTGTTCTGTTCAATTAACGATACCGAGCCATTGGTCAGCCCGGCGCGTTTGGCCAGCTCGCGTTGCGAGAGGCCTTGTTGCTCACGCAACTGACGTAGTCGGCGTGCCACTTCTTCTGTCATAACTATGCGGTGCTCTGAGGGTGACTAGCTTGGGTGATAATCCAAGACGGAAGACACATTGTCAATTATTTTAAACATGCTAATATCCCACTTTTACGGCCGCGCCGGCATCTGCTGCTGCGCAGGCGGCCGTTAGTTGTGTTGCGCCCTGGGAGAAACATAGATGAGCACACAAAAAGACCCGGCGCTGGACGCCTTCTGGATGCCATTTACCGCCAACCGTCAGTTCAAAGATGCGCCAAGAATGCTGCAGGGCGCGAGCGGCATGTACTACCAGTCGACGGACGGGCGCAAGATTCTGGATGGCGTGGCGGGACTGTGGTGTTGCAACGCGGGGCACGGTCGTCAGGAGATCGCCGAAGCGGTCAGCCGGCAAATCTCCACGCTTGATTTTGCGCCGACATTTCAAATGGGTCACCCGCTGGCGTTTGAACTGGCGGATCGGCTGGCGGAGATTACACCCGACGGTCTAAACCGAGTGTTTTTCACCAACTCCGGCTCCGAATCGGTGGATACGGCGCTTAAAATCGCAATGGCCTACCATCGCGCCTGCGGTGAGGGCGCGCGCACCCGCTTTATCGGGCGCGAAAAAGGCTACCACGGTGTGGGCTTTGGTGGCATTTCCGTCGGCGGCATGATTAACAACCGAAAAGCGTTTTCAGCCGCGATGATCCCGGGCGTGGATCATATGCCACACACACTTGATATGCGCCGCAACGCATTCAGCAAGGGGCTGCCCGAGCACGGTGTGGAGTTGGCGGATGAGTTGGAGCGCATCTGCGCGCTGCATGATCCCTCTACCATTGCCGCTGTCATTATCGAGCCTGTTTCCGGTTCTGCAGGCGTTATCCCGCCGCCGCAAGGTTATCTGCAACGCATCCGGGAGATTTGTGATAGGCACAAGCTGCTGCTGATATTCGATGAGGTGATTACGGGCTACGGCCGGGTGGGCGATGCGTTCGCCGCTCATCGGTTTGGCGTGACGCCGGACATCATTACCTCGGCCAAGGGGCTGACCAACGGGGCCGTGCCGATGGGGGCGGTGTTCGTGCGCGATGATATTCACTCGGCGTTGATGAGGGGCCCGGCCGAGACGATTGAGCTGTTCCACGGCTACACGTACTCGGGGCACCCATTGGCGGCGGCAGCCGGTTTGGCGACGCTGGATATCTATCAAAACGAGAACCTGTTCGATGTGGCCAAGCGCTACCACTTAGTGTGGGAGCAGGCGGCGCACGCGCTGGCCGACCTGCCGCATGTGGTGGACGTACGCAACTACGGTCTGATGGCGGGTATCGAGCTTGCAGTGCGTGACAGCACACCGGGCGCACGCGGTTATGATGTGTTTACCGACTGCTTTCACAATCGTGACCTGCTGGTCCGGGCCTCGGGGGACATCATCGCGCTGTCGCCGCCGTTGATCGTCAACGAGGATCAGATTGGCCAGATGTTCGACACGTTGGCCGCCGCGATTCGGGCCACTCACTAAATTACTTGCCAGGTGACGGGTGCTAGGGCGCGCGTTGCCTTCGTTGAAGGAATCACGATGACAATCGGACACTACATTAACGGGGCGGCGGTTGCCGACACCGATGCCCGCCAGCATCCGGTATATGATCCCAGCACCGGCGAGCAGCACAGCAGCGTGGCGCTGGCAAGTGCGGCCCGCACCGGCGAGGCGATTGCGGCTGCGCAGGCCGCGTTTGCAGGTTGGGCCAACACCGCGCCGATTCGTCGCGCCCGCATCCTGTTCAGGTTTAAGGAGTTGTGCGAAGCGCATGCGGATGAGCTTTGCGCGGCGATTACCCAAGAGCATGGCAAAGTGCTGAGCGATGCCCGTGGCGAGCTGACGCGCGGTATTGAGGTGGTGGAGTTCGCTTGTGGCATCCCGCATCTGCTCAAGGGTGAGCACGCCGAGAACGTTGGTAGCGGTGTCGATTCCTGGTCGCTGATGCAGCCGCTCGGCGTGACGGCAGGCATCACGCCGTTTAACTTTCCGGCCATGGTGCCCATGTGGATGTTTCCGGTCGCGATCGCATGTGGCAATACCTTCGTTCTAAAGCCGAGCGAGAAAGACCCCTCCGCGGCGATGTTGATGGCGCAATTGCTTACCGAGGCAGGTTTGCCGGACGGCGTGTTTAACGTAGTGAATGGCGATAAAGAAGCGGTGGATGTCCTGCTTGAAGACGCTCGCGTCCAGGCGGTGAGCTTTGTTGGTTCCACCCCAATCGCCGAGTACATCTACACCAAGGGGTGTGCGCACGGTAAGCGCGTGCAGGCGCTGGGCGGGGCGAAAAATCATCTGGCAGTGGCACCTGACGCCGACCTGGAACAGGTGGCAAGCGCTTTGCTGGGCTCGGCTTACGGTTCCGCCGGTGAGCGCTGCATGGCGATCTCGGTGGCGGTCTGCATGGGCGATCAGGTGGCCGACGAACTGCTCGCCCGACTCACGCCGATGGTGCAAGGCCTTAAGATTGGCCGCGGCACCGAGCCGGAGGCCGAGATGGGACCGCTGGTGAGCGCGCAACATCTGGCCCGGGTGCGTGGCTATGTCGATCAGGGCGTCGCCGAAGGGGCCAGTTTGGTGGTGGATGGGCGCGCCAGCCCGGCGGGGTGCCCGGCGGGGGGCTACTTCATGAGCGGTTGCCTGTTTGATCACGTGACAGATCAAATGCGTATCTATCGCGAGGAGATTTTCGGGCCGGTGCTGAGCGTAGTGCGCGCTCCGGATTATGAATCTGCGTGTCGGCTGATCAACCAGCACGAGTACGGCAACGGCACCAGTATCTTCACCCGCAGCGGTGCGCTGGCACGGCGTTTCGCACACGAGATTCAGGTCGGGATGGTCGGCGTTAACGTGCCCATCCCGGTCCCCATGGCGTTCTTTTCGTTCGGGGGCTGGAAGCGCTCCGTGTTCGGGCCGCTTAACATGCACGGCCGCGACGGTGTGCGTTTTTATACGCGCATGAAGACGGTAACGGCCCGCTGGCCAGAGCGGTTAGCCTCAGAGTTCATCATGCCTACTATGGGTTAACGCCCGGAGTACATCGCGCTGATCGCTTTGGCGGCATCTGGAATACAGGCCGCAAAGGTCTCGCTGTCGCGTAACTCGGGCCTGGCGGCGTAGGTTGCTTGCATGCCGTTTAGCAGCGACGTGAGTAACAACGCCAGCTGCTCGCGCGCTTCCAATGGCAGTTCCGGACGCAGCAGCGACAGATTGTCCAACGTCTGGCGCATCAGCCCGTCGTGAATGCGCTCGCGCATGATGGCTGCCGTGTTGTTCCAACTGGCTGCCGCCCACACCTGCAGCAGGAATCCGCGGTACTCGCCGCGGCGGGCGTCGTCCACGTCAAAGTCGATGGTAGCCAGAAATCGCGCTAGCGCATCATGGGGTAGCTGCTCCATGTTGCGCTCATGGAAGGACTCAAATCGGTGCACAAAGTGATCGGCGATGGCCTCACCCAGCGCTCGCTTGTTGGGGAAGTAGTAGGTCACGTTGCCATTGCTGATACGCAGGCGTTGGGCGACGCGCGCCGTCGACAGTTTGTCGAAGCCGGTTTCGCCTAACAGGGCGATGCCAGCATCCAGGATGCGCTCCACCGTGGCACGCGCCTTGGCGGTATAGTGACGGGCGGGGTTCGCCCGCTCATCCTGGCGCGGCGACTGCTTGTTGGCCGACATAGAGATAACGCTCATAAGGGGACCTGTTATCGATGGTGGCTGGCCTGTCGCCTCCTGCGAGCGGCCGGCACGCAAACACTGCGAGCACCACTCCATGGCCCATTCGCTTCGTCCGGCTAATTTGTACCGGGCGCTCGCGCAGGTCCGTGATCCATGTCTCAATTGGGCTTCTGGTACACCACCTTACCGTCGAATATGGTCGTGAGCACCTGTGTGTTGGCGATGTTCTCGGCCTGGTCGGCCTCCGCCAGCTTGATCAGGTTTTGATCGATAATGATTAGATCGGCGAGTTTGCCGGGCTCTAGCGAGCCAACCTGCTCCGCTTGGCTCAGCGCTTTGGCGCCGTTAATTGTAAACGCTGCGATGGCGCTGTGAATGTCCAGCCGCTGCGAAGTGTTGAAAGTGTGCTCGCCATTACTACGGGTGACTGCCTGCTGCAGGTTCACAAACGGACGTGGCTCCGGCGTGTCCACCGGTGCATCACTGCCGGCGACCAGCGTGACCCCGGCCGCCTGCATGCTGCCGGCTGGGTACAGGTCACGCATGAAGGCGTTGTTCTGATCGTACAGTCGCTCGTTGCTGGTCTCGGTCAAAAATGGTGTGACGGTGATGTCGTAGGCGAGCTCGGGCCGGATCCAAGCGTAGGTGAAGGTGACGTACAGGCCGAGCCGGCCGGCGCGATCTTGGTCATCGGGATGTACCAATTGCGCGTGCGCGATATTGTGCGGCAACCGGCTGTCAGGGTTGTGCTCGCGTGCGCTCTCGAAGGCATCAATGGCCAGACGTGCGGCTCGGTCGCCGATGGCGTGGGCGTGAATCGTAAACCCGGCCTGATCGAGCGCTTGTACATAGGTAGCGATAAATGGCTGCGGATGCTCCAACACCCCGCGGCTGATCACGCACTGCGCCGGATGAAAGCCGGTACGCTGGGTGAACGCGTCAATAGCACCGCGCTCGGTGGGTACACCATTGGCCTGTATGTCGGCGCAACGCTCATCCTGCGGATCGACGTAACCGGTGATCTGCACCGCGCCAGTGTCTGCCTCGTGTCGGAAGCGGGGCTGCTTGTACGGCTGCAGCACGGCGGCATTGGGCAAGCCCGGCGGGTTCGCGTAGGGATTGCCTTCGATCACGCCGTCCATAAACAGTTTGACCGCGTTGGCACTAACCAGGCGGTATTCCTGCTGTTGCGCGCGCACCGCTTTCAGGTCTTGCATCAGGCGTGGGATATCGATCTTTCGGTCTGGTTCCTGGGCGGTGCTAAGCGGATCGGCCAGGTAATCTTCCATGCGTGGGAAAACGGCCGCGTGCAGGCGGAAGGTCATTTCTCCCTTGCGCTCGAAAGCCTGCCATGGCGCGAGCATTTGCGGGTAAACCCAGGCGTCTTGGGCGGAGGTGATGCCGTTCATGGCCAGCTTGCGGTTGATTGCCGGGGCCAGCGCGGCAATATCGGCGTTGAATGCCCATACCGATTCGGGTGCGACCAGCGCGCGTGCATTTTCATCCAGTTTACCGTTGGGCTCGCCGCTGGCATCGAGCCCAATGACGGCGCGATGGGCCGCGAAATCGGTTTCCAGGGTCGCCCCGGTCAAGCCGACCTGCTCGCCCTTGGCGTTGCGCGCAAGCGCCAGTGCCGCGCTGTTAACGCCAGCATGGTGGCCGTCGTTGCCGCGCAGAAAAATGGGGTGCTCACTGCTGGCATCATCCAGTGCCGCGCGCAACGTAGGGTATTGCGCGGTCGGCGTATTGCCTGCGGTGAAGTTCCAGCTTTCCACCACCAACCACTCACCCTGAGCCAGGGCTTCTTTCACGATGCACTGGCGTAGATGCGCCACCAATTGCGCGAGGGTCAGCGGCTGACTGGCCAGATCGCAGATGTCGGAAGGCACAATGCCGGCCAAATGAATGTGACTGTCATGCAGTCCCGGCAGGACCATGCGCCCGCCAGCATCCATCACGTGGGTCTGTGGGCCGATCAATGGCTCAATCTGGGCGTTACTGCCCACGGCGATAATGTTGCGCCCCCGAATGGCAATTGCCTCGGCGACCGTCTGGCTGGCATCGGCGGTGTAGAGGAAACTGTTCTTTACTACCAGCGTTGCGGGCAAGGTGGCCGATGCCGCTGGGGCGTTGTCGCTCACACTGTCGCCAGCGTTAGGGCTGCACGCGGTACAAACGAGCACGAGGGCCGCCAGCGGGCCGCGCAACAGGGCGCCGTTGCGGCGCAGGGGGTAAGTAGGCACAGAGCGACTCCCGCTGATTCAACATCCAGCGGAAAGTATAAACGCAGTTGCCGGTCAGATACCTCAAAGGCTGGCCGCGGCGGCTGCGTGCGGTGCTACCAGTTGCAGTCCAGGTCTATCCCGGGGCCAGCGGCCGGGCCGTGGCTGTGTTCGTCAGCCGTTGCCGGCCAATTGCTGTTGCTCCAGTTTTTTCCAGCTGTCGCGCAGGGTGACGATGCGATGGAATACCGCACTCCCCGCGGGCGCTTGCGGATCGCGGGTAAAGTAACCTACGCGTTCGAACTGTACGGCGACGCCAGCGCCAAGGTCCTGTAAGGACGGTTCCAGCCTGGCGTCACTAATCACCGTCAATGATGTTGGATTTAAATGCTCTTTCAGGTCGGTGCCGCCAGCGCCTGGTCGGGCCACAGCGAACAAGCGGTCGTAAAGATTCACTCGTGCCTTTACCGCATGTGAGGCGCTTACCCAATGGATAGTGCCCTTCACTTTTCGATCCGCATCTTCGCCGCCGGGGCCGGTACGTTGGTCGCAACTGCACCGCAGGTGCTCGATGTTGCCCTGGTCATCGCGCACGACCTCATCGCAGCGAATAATGTAGCCGTAGCGCAGGCGCACTTCGCCGCCGGGCTTAAGACGGAAGAACTTGCGGGGTGGGTCTTCCATGAAGTCGCCGCGTTCGATAAAGATCTCTCGGGTCAGCGGCACTGAACGGGTGCCTAACTCCGGCCGCATCGGGTGGTTTCGCGCCTCCAGCGATTCAAGATGATCCTCATTCAGATTGGTGAGCACCAGCCGCAACGGCTCCAGCACGCCCATCACGCGGCCCGCCTTGTCCCCCAGAGCGTCACGCACGCTGTTCTCAAGCAGTGCCATTTCAATGACGTTCTCGTTCTTGGTGACGCCCACGCGCTGACAAAAATCACGCAGAGCGGTGGCCGGGTAACCGCGCCGACGCATACCGGCCAGGGTGGGCATGCGCGGGTCGTCCCAGCCGTCCACCACACCCTGCTCGATCAGCTGTGTCAGCTTGCGCTTGCTGGTGATGGTGAACGCCAGGTTCATGCGTGAGAACTCGATCTGCCGCGGGCGCCTGTCAGGCCCGAACGCATCTAGCAGCCACTCATACAACGGGCGGTGGTCCTCAAACTCCAGCGTACACAACGAGTGGGTGATGCCTTCAAACGCGTCGCACATGGTATGGGCGAAATCGTACATGGGGTAGATGCACCAATCGTTGCCGGTGCGCTGATGAGGCTGGTGGCGAATGCGATACAGCGTGGGATCGCGCAGGTTGATATTGGGCGAGCCCATATCGATGCGGGCGCGTAACACATGCTCCCCGTCCGCGAATTGTCCGTTACGCATGCCCTCAAACAGCGCCAGATTCTCCTCCACGCTGCGTTCACGCCAGGGGCTGTCGGTGCCGGGGGTGGTCAGGTCCCCGCGCAATGCGCGTATCTCCTGCGCGGTGCTGCTATCCACGTACGCATGGCCACTGCGGATCAGCGAGATGGCTGCCGAGTACAGCTGTTCAAAGTAATCTGAGGCGTGCGTAAGATGCTCACCCCAGTCAAAGCCCAGCCAGCGCACATCCGCCATGATGGCCTCGGCATAGCGTTGCTCCTCTTTGCTCGGGTTGGTGTCGTCAAAACGCAGGAAGGTAGTGCCGGGGAATTCCTCGCCAACGCCAAAGTTAAGGCAAATCGACTTAGCATGACCGATATGCAAATACCCGTTGGGCTCCGGCGGGAAGCGGGTGGCGATGCGCTCGTGGTTGCCTTGTGCAAGATCCTCACGAATGATCTGGCGGATAAAGTCGAGCGGCGTATCTGAACTCATTGCTGTCCTCTGTGGCCTGCGGCCGGGCACGTGGCGTGGTCCGGGCATGAATGCGGCGCGGATCCGTCAACGGTGGTGTTGGTCGAACAAATTGCACGCCATTGTACGTAATCGGCCGACACATCGAAGCCCATGTCGCCGATTTTTCGTTGATCGGCGGATGCATGTAAAAAGAAATCGCCGGCAGCCAACATAACGGGCGATATTTCCGTCTCTGGGCCATGCCCGGCGGGGCCGATATACGGTATGATTTGCGCTGGCCAGAATAAAGACAACACGCGCCGCGCGGTCCGGGTCCCGGCAGGCGGCGCAAAGGCCATCGTCCCGCCTCGCTTGTTGCCGATGCACTCGGTTGCGTAGCCGTGCAGGAATCAATATGACACCGGTCGGCACCCAATCAGCCATCGGACACACGCAGGGAGTGCTTATGCGCGCGCTATCAGGATTGATATGGAGTTTAGCTGCAATGCTGGTGATGCCGGCGGACGCTCAGAACATACGCCAGGCCAACGGTGCCGATGCACGTGTTAACTACGCGGATCTGGCTCGTTTGGGGCCCTGGGACGATCGCAACTACCGCTTGAAACAACAAGACCTGCAGCTGCTGGCACCGGATGAGCATCTGTTGAGTGAGGCGATTCCAGCGTTCTACCGCGTGCAGTTGCGCCGCCAGTACTCTGCGCTGTTGCGCGAGGGCAAAGCGCAGTATCCACGTAGCGCGTTGCCGCGATTTTTTGTGCAGCACGGAGGCTATCAGATAGAGGGCAAGGTATACCGCCGCGCCCAGCGCGAGGCCAATGGCCGCTGGTATGTGCTGCGCGAGCATCCGGTGGCGATGGTGGACGAGGACGGCCAACTACGCTCGCTAGAGGGGGATGTGCGCATTACTGATCCGCAAGGCGCGGCCGAGTCCTCGATTGAGGCCAGTCCGGTGGATCCGCAGATTCTGGTGGCCGGCAGCAACGGGCCCGGCAGCGGCCAGCAAATGCATTACTCAACCGATGGCGGGGCGAGCTGGAGCGAGTCGGCCGCCTTGCCACTGGGCGGCACCTGTTGTGACCCGACCATCGCCTGGTCCTCGGATGGCGCTTTCGCGTACACCGCGACTCTCGGCAGCCAGAACTACTTTTATCGTTCAGCCGACAATGGCCAGACATGGGATGATCTTGCGAATGAGCCGGGCAACGATCCACGGCGGGAAATCAGCGCCGGGGGGTTTGTGGACAAAGAATTCCTGCACGTCGATCATTCGCCGGATTCGCCATTTCAGGACAACATCTACCTCACTTGGCATGAAAGCAACATTATGCGTTTCGCTCGGTCTAGCGATTTTGGGCAGACCTGGAGCAGCGTGCTCAGCTTCCCGGCGACCAATGCGGTGCGTGGCATTGGCAGCGATATCACCACTGATGCTGCGGGCAATGTGTACTACTTCTGGCCCGCATTTAACTCACAGCAGATATATCTGGCTAAATCCACCAATGGTGGGCAGTCTTTTGGCACCCAGCAGGCGATAGCCACAACCGAAGGCAGTTTTATTTTCCCGGTCCCCTCGATTGAATCGCGTGAGGTGTTCATCTACGTTGCCGCCGATGTTGACCGCTCCGACGGGCCCTACGCTGACAGCATCTACGCCTCATGGACCGATAGCACCGCGGCCACCTCCAACAATGCGAACAACAACCACGCGCGGATCCAGGTGGCCTACTCGCGTGATGGTGGCGCGAGTTGGGAGATCGTTACGCCGCATGCGATGACTGATGCCAACCAGGTGGATCGTTGGCATCAGTGGCTGGCAGTGGATCCCAGCGGTCGCGTACATCTAATTTTCTACGATACCAGCGGCGATGCTACTCGCAGCAGCGTCAATCTTTACTACACCCATTCCAACGATGGTGCGCAAAGCTGGAGTACGCCGCAGCGGTTGACCGAGGAGAGTTCGCCCAACATTAACGATAGCTTTGAGTTTGGTGACTACAATGGTCTGGCCGCGACGCTGGATTCGGTTATCGCTGTGTATACGGACAACCGCCAGGAGCAGGGTGGCGGCGGCGATTCGGTTGACGTCTACGCATCAGGCATATCCACCAATTCTGGCGCGGATTCGGATGCCGATGGCGTGGCGGATGCCAGCGACAACTGTACGCAGAAGGCCAACCCGGCTCAAAGCGATGCTGACAGCGATGGCATTGGTGATATGTGCGATGGGGACTTCAACAACGATTGCGAAGTCAACTTCTCAGATCTAGCCGTCATGAAGACACTGTTCTTTAGCACCAGCCCGCTTGCCGATCTGGATGGCAGTGGCTCGGTGGATTTCGCCGACCTGTCGGTGTTGCGAACGCTGTTTTTTGCGCCGCCGGGCCCCAGCGGGCAGACCAACGCCTGCGATCAACCCTGATTCCACCGCTAGAGATCGCGCCGATTCATGCCCGGCGCGATCTCAGACTTGGCGGTGTGTTATGTTTGGATTCTGCCATGCGGCAGCGCCACCGCGTCACCATCACTCTGGTCAATGAGCAAAGAGCAGCAACCACGAACTGCCGCCAACCAAGCGGTCAAATCGACCACTGACGCTACCTCTGCGCCGGTGGCCCGGCGCGAGCCGATGCTGGACACGCATCCCGAGCCGGAATTCGACGCGGCTGTCCGCCTGGCAGCAGCTATTTGTAGTGCGCAAATGGGTGCGATTGCGCTGGTGCAGTCAGGCCACTATTTCAGCAAGGCGCGCCACGGGCTCGGGGCCCGCGCGCTCGCCCGGTTGATTCGGTTTTGTCAGGGCACAGTGGAGGACGCCCGCCCGTTACTGGTGTCTGATGTGCAGGCCGATTCCAGGTTTCGCCAGCGCGTGGACGGCACCGATGATGGGGTAAGGTTCTTCGTCGGCTTTCCTTTGTTTGCAGACAATCGTGAGTGTCGAGGCGTGCTGGCGGTAATGGACCGGCGGCCACGCACGTTAACGTTGGAGCAGCATGCCTCGCTGCAGTCGCTGGCGCTGATGCTCGGTGCCTTGCTTGAAGCCGGGATTAAGCGCCGCCAGCAGTCCGTGGCATTGGAGCGCCAGTCGGTGCGTTTCCGGCAGTTGTACGAGAGCACACCAGCGATGATGTTCTCGGTGGATGAGCAGAGCCGGTTGGTGCAGGTGAGTGACGGCTGGCTGGAGCGGTTGGGCTACCTCCGGCAGGATGTCATCGGCCGGCCGGTGCGGGACTTCCTCAGCCCTTCCTGCCACTCGGTGAGGGAAAACCGGCAAATTGGAGCCAGCCCCACGGCGCTACGCAACGTGGACCGGGAGTTCGTCACCCGCAACGGCGAAGTGTTGGAAATGCTCCTGTCCGCCAACCCGCAACTGGATCGCAACGGAGACGTGGTCTGGTCCATGGGGGTGCTGGAGGATGTGACCGAGCGCAACCGCAGTGCTCGGATGCTGACGGACTATCAGGACAAACTGCGCAAGCTGGCCGTGCGGCTGGTGGATGCGGAGCAGAATGAGCGTCGGCGCATCGCCGAGGGCCTGCACGACACCACGCTGCAATCGCTAATGGCGTTGCGCTTGATCGTGCATGAGCTAGAGGAGGTGACCGGCAATGAGTACGACGATATCCTCTCGCGCGCGCTGAAGATCAACGAAGAGGTCATTAACGAAACCCGCACGCTGATTTTTGATCTCAGCCCGCCGATTTTGCGTCATCTTGGCCTGATGCCCGCGTTGCGCTGGCTGAGCGACAGAATGGTGCAAGAGCACGACATTCGATTCCAGTTTGAAACTGCCGACATCGACGATATGCCAAGCGACGTATCGGCCTTTTTGTTCCGCGCTGTGCGCGAGCTGTGGATAAATGCGATTAAACACGGCGACGCGAGCCGTATCGTGACCCGGCTGATGTGTCAGGGGCCTTTGTTGCAATTGGAGGTGGAGGACGATGGCAGCGGTTTCGGACCGCAGGGGATGGACAATCCCGCCAGCGGCTTCGGGCTGTTCAGCCTGCGTGAGAATCTGACTCTGCTGGGCGGCGAGTTAACGGTGGATACCGAGCGCCGAGGCGGTGGGTTGGTGCGTTTGGCCCTGCCGATCTGAGCGGGGATCGAAGGCGTTGGCCCTTGCCGCGCCTTAGGTTTGTTTGGTGCTGACGCTCTGCTCGCAGGCCAGCAGACGGCTGTCACTGAGCGCGGCTACCCGATGGTAGGTCACCTTCTGATACTCCGGATTGGAGATCATTTGCACAAACGCTGAAATTGACGGGTAGCGCACTAAAATAGCCTCATCCCACCGTTCGCTCGACGGTTGAATCAGGCCGGCGTGTACGGACCCCAGCCACACCAGCTCGCCGCCCACTGCTGCCACATGTGGCAATGCTGACTTGGAGTAGCGTGCATAGGCCTCGCGCCCGGAGCACGGTGGGTCTTGTGCCTCGGGCGAATAGTTCGCTTGCGGTGCAAAGCGGAGCAAATTAATCATCACAATCGGTCGGCCTGCTGGGACCGATTTCATCGCCGCGATCATCTGTTGCATCCAGCCGGGTGGATGGGCCATATTCTTAGGCCGCTTGTGCGCTATGCAAGGCTAGGGGGGTGGCACCAGCGCGCAGCAACCGTCCCTTGGGCTGTGTGCCGAGCCCGGCTGCGGGTCCGTTCGCATCCCAGGCCAGTGAGCCTGCCACCCACACGCTGGTAATGATGCCATCCGAGCGGTTGACTAACTGGTGGTGGTTAAAGTCTTGACGAAAGACGCGTTGAATGTTGGCTTCGGCATCGTATTGAGACAACGCCTGGGGGTCGAGCAGTACTAGGTCAGCGCGATCGCCGATTCGCATTGAACCTGCTTGCAGATTGAAGAACTGCGCCGGCTCGCGCGTTAGCCGGCTGACAGTAAAAGCGACGGCCTGCTCACCGCGGCGCTGCGCGATTTGGAGGGCGCGTAGATTGCAGTCATAAAACGCCATATTGGTCAGATGGGCCCCGGAGTCGTTAAACCCGGGTAGCAAGATGGGGTTCATCAGCAGAGATTCCATTTTGCTGGCATCGTGATTGGCTGGAATCATGGTCCAGATCAGGTCGGTGTCGTACTCGCGCAGCAGATGCAAAAAGAAATCCGCCTCATCATCAAGACTGCCTGCCATCCGCTCGAACGCCGCCTGCTCTTGCGCGGTGGTGGCAGCGGTTGAGCTGTGGCGGGCGTCGCGGGCCCGATGGTAGATCTGTGCGAGCGTCTGACCCTGCCAGGCGGCGACCGGGCAGGTGTCTACCGTCATGTCAGACAGCTCGCGGCTGAAGGTGAAGTCCTCGCGGCGCAGCCAGCGTTTGATGCGTGCCAGGTTGAATCCGCGCTTGCCGATATGCCACATGCGCCGAAACCGCTGAGCAAACTGTGGATCGTTCAGGATGCGCTGACGCGCGGCCCGGTCTTCCAGGTCGGTCTCGTTCAGCTCGCGTAGCTCTTCAATTTCCTCAAAGATGGGGTTCAGCGCGCCATCGCTCCAGATTTTGAACTTGCCCGCAAGCGCCTGTAATTTGAAATGCCCCTGTAGCAGGCGCGAGTTGAGTACGCGAGCGAGCAGCACACCCAGCGGCGCCAGTGTGCGGTTGGTGGCGACATCCAGCGCAGCCACCATGGTTACCCGCAGCGGCTGGCCAAACAATCGGCCGCTGGTGAGGCTGAGGTTGCGCACGATCTGCAGCAGTTTGTCTTTGGGAGGCGTCGCCTGCCAAACCCGGTCGTATTTGCGTACCACTTGGGTGAGCGTTTTTAGCTCATGATACGAGCCGTGCTGGCCCGGAATACGCCGCTGGCGGTTCGGGTCATTAGACAAATAGTGGAACGGCAGCGCGTCGGTGGAGAATCCCGCGTATCCCTGCGCCATCGCCTCATCCAGCAGCGCGCTCATGCGTTGCAGCTCATCGCTACGTGCAGGCCGGGTGACGCTGGCGTTCAGCCCCATGACCTCGATGCGCAACATGGAGTGCGGTAGCAACGGGACGATATTCGGGCCCAGTGGCAGGCTGTCAAGGTGCTGCAAATACTCCCCGGTGGTGTGCCAGGTCGCCTGGTCGGCTACTTTGCGCAGGACGCTTTTGGGCACGTTCTCCACCCGCGCGAAGCAATCGACGATAGGATCTTGCGCCATATCATCCACGACGCGGCGTTGATTGCCGAAGGCGACCCCCAGGCTGCAATTGCCCACCACCACTGTGGTGGTGCCGTGGCGTATGGCCTCGCTTAGCCCCGGCGCGATCTCAACCTCAAGGTCGAAGTGGGTATGGATATCGAGCAACCCCGGCATCAGCCATTGCCCATTGGCATTGAGCACTGTGCGTGCACCGTCCGCACACAGAGCTGCACCCCGGGCGGCGACTTTGCCCTCGGCGATGGCCACATCCTCGATGGAAGGCGCCGTCCCCGTGCCATCAAACACGCGTGCGCCGCGAATCAGTACATCCCAGCGAGCGGTATCAGCCGCGCTCATCTACCCTAGCCCCTGAGTGCGAGCCCGCCATCTAGCGGGATCACGTTGCCGGTCATGTAAGCGCCGGCACGTGAGCAGATAAGCAGCATCAGGCCAATAATGTCCTGCGGCTCGCCGTAGCGTCCGCGCGGGATACGGGCGAGCATTTGTTTGGTGTTGTCCTCATCATCCACCAGCCATGAGGTCATGTTGCTGGGGAAAAATCCCGGCGCAATACTGTTGACGTTGATGTTGTCGGCGGCAAGATCCACTGCCAGTTGACGGGTTAGGTGGTTGATTGCCGCTTTGCTGGGTCCATAGGCATACGCCGACAGACTTTCCGCGATGATGCCGGAAATCGATCCAATGTTGATGACCCGCGCGGGATCCTGGGCGGAGGCGCTCATGCGTAACTTGGGCAGCAACTTTTGGGTAAGAAAGAACGCACCTTTGACGTTAAGGTCCATGACCTTGTCCCAACCGGCCTCCGGGTACTCGTCGATCGGCGCACCCCATGAGGTGCCGGCATTGTTGACCAGCAGGTCGAGCTTGCGCTGTTTCTCTCCATAAGCGGTCACCAGTGCCTCGATGCCTGCCAGCGTTGAGACGTCGCCGGGTAGCGCGATGCACTCGCCATAGGCTGAGAGCTTGGCGGCACGTTGTTCGCAATCGTCCTGCGAGCGCGCACTTAGATACACACGTGCGCCGGCCCTTAGCAGGCCCTCGCCGATCATCGCGCCGATGCCGCGTGAGCCGCCGGTGACCAACGCAGTTTTCCCCTCAAGAGAGAATAAGTCATTTATATAAGTCAAGCCGATATCCTGTTCGGGAGAATGGGGTTAAGCGTTCGTGCCGTCCTCGTCTTGTTCCTGTGCCACAAGACGGGCCAATTGGGCGGGTGAGCTGAGCGTGCGCTCCCAGTAAAGGCGCGCCTCCGCGCGGGCCGCACCCAGGATGCTGTCGGGTGCGTACTCGCCCTCGCTCATCTGTCCAGCGGACCGGCCAGTGAGCACTTCCAGTGCCTCGTGCACTGTTTCGACAGCGTAAATATGAAATTCGCCGCGGTCGCAGGCAGCGACCACCTCAGGCATCAGCATCAGATCCCCTGCATTGGACTTTGGGATAATCACACCCTGCTCACCGGTGAGGCCAAAGTGCTGGCAAGTATCGAAAAAGCCTTCAATCTTCTCGTTCACGCCGCCAATGGCCATGATGTGTCCGCGCTGATCAATCGCGCCGGTCATGGCAAGGTTCTGGCGAATCGGGATACCGGTCAGGGCGCTCAACAGGCAGCAGATTTCCGCGCCCGAGGCCGAATCGCCGTCAATCCCACCGTAACTCTGCTCAAATGCAATAGAGGCAGAGAAGGCCAGCGGGTGTTCGCTACTCAATAGATGGCGCAGCAGCCCCCCGATAATATGGAAGCCTTTAGTGTGGATGCTGCCCGAGAGCGATGCTTGGCCTTCGATGTTGATCAGGCCGGCGCGGCCGGGCGCGATGCTGCTGGTGATGCGCGCCGGGAAGCCATAGGTCAGCGGGCCGGAACTGATCACGGCCAGCCCGTTGATCTGGCCAACGGCGGTGCCGCTGGTCTCCAGGCGGATGGTGCCACGATGGATCAGGTCACGGAATTTGGTGGACGGCAGGCTGGCACGTTTGCGTGTGCGCACGACCGCTTGGCGCACATGCTCGCCACGGGTGAGTTGGTTGCCCTCGCGTTGCGCCAGGTAGGCCGCCTCGCGCGCGATGTCCGCAATGCGCCCGAAGCGCGCAGTGATTTTGCCCGCATGGCCGGCAACGCGTGCCCCATGCTCGCACAGTGCGATCACCGCATCCCGCTCAAAATGCGGTAGCTGCTCAGTGGCCGCGACGTGCGCCAGGGTAGCCGCGTAGTGCTGCAGGCCCTCGGCGTCCCGGGTAATCTCGTGATCAAAATCCACCAGCACTTTGAACAGATCGCCAAAGTCCGGATCGTGCGTGTCCAACTTGTAAAAGGTGCCGGCGTCGCCAATCAGAATAACGCGCACCTTAAGATCAATCGGCTCCGGGGAGACAAACGACTGCGGGCGATACCAGCCGGAATCTGGCGGCACGACCTCCAGTTTGCTAGTGCGCAGTGTGCGCATTAACGCTCGCCACGCGCCGGGCTCCATTAACAGCTCCATCACGTTGAGCACCAAATAGCCGCCGTCGGCCCGTAGCAGCGAGCCGCTGCGGATGCCCTGATAGTCGCTGCCGATCGGGCCTTGCGGGCCCCATTTTAGCTCCACTGAGCCGATCAGGTTTTGCAGACTTGGGGTGTGCTCAACCACCACCGGTGCGCCGGCGTCGGCAGCGTGCTCATGCACAATGTTCAGTCCGTAGCGGTGCATCGGGTCGGGCATTGAATCGCTGGGGTGCAGGCGAGTTTCGATCACATCGTCGATCACCTCATCCAGGAACTCGCGTACGCCCTCGTACGCGAAGCGTGCCGCGATACTTGCCGTCAACCCCTGCAGCACATCCCGAGCCGTGTTCTGATTAATATTCTGAATTCGCTCCATGCCTTCCTGCTGCTGCTCGATGATCTGCATGCTGATTGTGCGCAGCCGTTTCTGGTACTGCGGGTAGTCTTTTTCAAAGCGTTGCAGCTGCGCCTCAGTGACTTTGCCATCGCGCACCATGGCGCGCATTTGTGGTGGCGGTACCGGCTCGCCTTCCACCAGCGGGAAAATCATCAATTGCGTGTGCTGACCCTGCTGTACAGGCACTAGCTTCATGCCCGCGTGCTCAAGTTCCTGCTCCAGCGGGTTGGTCAGCGCATCCATTTGTTTCTGGATCTCCTGCTGAATGCTGGTACGTTCGGCAATCAGTGCCTCCGCATCCAGTGCGCGCGGCAGGCCCTCAGCGATAAACTCGCCGAGCTCGCGCAATCGGGTTCGCAGACCACGGCCGCGCCCAGCAGGCAGTGAAATCAACCGGGGTTTGGCAGGGTGCTGAAAATTATTAACGTAGCAGCGGTCGCGCAGCTCGCAGGCCGGCGCACGTGCCTGCTCCAACGCCTGGCGCACCATCGTGAACCGGCCGGAGCCGAGCGGGCCACGCACGTAGACGTTTTGCCCTGGCGCGTGGCAGTCCACGCCAAACTCCAGCGCTTCGCGCGCGTTCGACTGTCCGCGAATGGCACTGTTGGGCGCGAGCGATGCGGTGCTCTGGAAATCAAACGCATCTTCGCTAACGGTCCAGCGCAGGGCCCTGGTAGGCAAACGGGTTGATTGCATGAGCGAGCAGCTCTCCAGGGTAAGGGCCAGAGGCGGGTTCTCTGACGACAATTGTAGCCCGGTTGCGGGGCGTTTTGCGTGCCGGGCCGGTCGCAGTGGACTTATTGGCCGCTGGGTGGGGTGGCCGTGGTGGATTCGTTGGCCTGTGGGTGGCTCCGGTATGGACTGGTCGGCGTCGGCAAGCGTTGGCCGGGGTTGACCCGGTCACTGGTTTTGCATGCGGTTTTGACGCAGACTTGGCGGCTAACTTTCAGGGGGTCGATCACAACATGGCGAAACGCAATCTGGGCGCGCATAACGGACTGTTTTCGGTCCCTGAACTGATTGAGACTTCGTGTACCGAAGCCGGCACCGGAGCGCCGGCGGATCTTGAATCCTGCGCCGGTTTGGCGCCATTGTGCGAGTCGCTAGCGCAGGCCTCGGATCAGCTGCACTTTATCGGCCGCCGCCGTGCTCAGCGGATGCTAGTGGAGACGCTGGTTAAACGCTTGCGCCTAAACAATCATCTGGCTCAACACGAGCCCATTGGTCAGTTGCCGCTGAGCCGCTCGATTTTTCTCATCGCGCCGTTTCGCTCGGGCACCACGCTGCTGCATCGATTGCTGGCGCAAGACCCGGAGGTGCGCACCAGCCGGCTGTGGGAAGCCTTGCAGGCCTCGCCGTTGGAGCCTGAGTACCAGGGCGATCCGCAGTACTTTCAGCAGGATTACCGCGTAGCTGTTGCGCAGCGATACATTGACGCGCGGGAGAAGTTCACGCCCGAACTGGCCCTCATCCACCCTTCGGGCGTCGATGTGCCCGAGGAGTGTTTTGGCCTTCTGGAAACCTCACTGCTTTCACACAGCTATATGTTTTACGCGCCGGTCATCAGCTACCTCAAGTGGTTGGAAACCTGCACCGACGCGCAATGGCGGGAGGCCTACACTACGTACGCAGACCAATTGCGTTTGTTGCAGTGGTGGGCGCCGGCCCAGCGATGGGTACTAAAGACCCCGTTTCACATGTGGGCCGTGGATGCCATTGGTGAAGTGTTCCCGGATGCGCTGATTGTTCAACAGCATCGCGACCCGGAAAAATGTGTGGCGTCCTTCTGCAGTCTGACCGCTGCCGCGTACGGACCCATTATGGGGTCGGTGGACAATCACCAGGTCGGCCAGATTGCGATGGGTTATTTGGAGCAGGCGCTGGCGCGCAATGTGGCCGCGCGCAAGCGCATGGAGGCGGCGGGCTTTATCGACATTGAGTTCTCCGGTCTGATGGACGATCCGATGGCGTGCTTTGACCGGGTTTACACTGCGGCCGGCCTGTCGCTGTCTGAGCCGGCCGAGCGGGCCATGCGCGAGTATTTGGACCAACAGCGGCGCACACATAGTCCATCTGCGCATCAATATTCGCTGGACGACTATGCGATTGACCGGGATCGGGTGGACGAGGCGTTTGCTCCGTACGACGCATTCGGGGCCTGAGCGGCAACCGTTACATCGGAATCCAAAAGGGGGGATGCAAGTGACGACAGCCGATTTATTCGATGCCCACGAAGGCCAGGTGCAGGTGCTGACCGCCGGTTTTCGTGACTACGGTGGCGTGATAGCGTTTTCTGGTCCCATCAGCACGATTAAGGCGCTGGAGGACAATTCGCGGGTCCGCGAGGCGGTGGCCGAGCCGGGCGAGGGCCGGGTACTGGTGATTGACGGCGGAGGCTCTATTTGCCGCGCCATGCTGGGCGATATGCTGGCGGCCAAAGCGGTGGATAACGGTTGGTCTGGCGTGCTGATTAACGGTTGCCTGCGCGACACCCTGGTGATCGCCGGTTTGGCCCTTGGAGTGAAGGCGCTGGGCAGTACGCCGGCCAAGACCCAGAAGCTCGGGCAGGGGCTGCGCGATGTGCCGGTGCAATTCGCCGCCGTGCACTTTCGCCCTGGGCAGTGGCTGTATGGCGATGCGGACGGCGTGCTGGTGAGCGACGAGCGGCTTATTTAAAGGCCTCAGCTATCGACAAACCTCGAGCGGACAACGGTATAATGCGCGCCGGCCGTCGTTTGGCCACAATCAGCGCCGCCAGAGCGAAAGTGGCGGAATTGGTAGACGCGCTGGATTTAGGATCCAGTGGGGTAACCCGTGAGAGTTCGAGTCTCTCCTTTCGCACCAGTGCCGCGCTGATTTACATATATTAAAAGGTGCCCAACACGCCGCCTGCGGATGCCGGCGGCCACGCTGGCACCTCCATTTACCCAACTTTGAGAGGGCTTCTGAAAGATGCAGGTTTCGGTTGAGACCACTGACGGACTGGAACGCCGCGTACACATTCAGGTACCAGCGCAACGGGTCGATGACGAGGTGGAAGCACGCCTGAAGAAATTCGGTAAGCGCGCGAAAGTAAAAGGGTTTCGCCCTGGTAAAGTGCCGTACAAGGTCATTAAGAAGCAGTACGGCGTCGGCGTGAGAGCTGAGGTGATCAACGAAGTGGTCAACTCAACTTTTGCCGAGGCGATTTCGCAGGAGAAACTCACCCCGGCCGGAGGGCCCAAAATTGAGCCTTCTGTGACCGACGAGGGGCAGGATCTGCAGTACACCGCGGTGTTTGAGATCTTCCCGAAGGTTGAGCTGCAGGGGTTAGACAAGCTTAAGGTGGATCGCCCCAAGGCGGAAATCGCCGAATCGGACATCGATAGGGTGATAGAGAACCTCCGTGAGCAACGCGCGCAGTGGGTGGATGTGAGCCGAGCCGCCAAAAAGGGCGACCAGGTCACAGTCGACTTCAGCGGGACGCGCGATGGTGAGCCGGTGGAGGGCGCCGAGGGTAGCGATGTGGCTGTGGTGCTTGGCGAAGGCCGCATGCTGGATGACTTCGAGAAGGGCCTGACCGGACTGAAAGCCGGCGACGACAAGGCCTTTAAGGTTAAGTTTCCAAAGGACTATCAGGCCGAAGAACTGCAAGGCGCCAAGGTGGACTTCGAAGCGACGGCGAAAGTGGTGCAAGAACGTAAGTTGCCGGAGATTGACGATGAATTTTTGGCGGCGTTCGGGGTCACCGAGGGTGGTGTCGACAAATTGCGCGCCGACGTAAAGGCCAATATGACCAAAGAGATGGCGCAGACGATTCGCGCCGACGTGAAAAATCAGCTCATGGAGCAGTTGCAGGAGAGTAATCCGATCGCCGTGCCAGAGGCGTTGATCAATGATGAGATCGGGCGCCTGCAGCAAGATGCGCAGCAGCGTCTCGGGCTAAGTGACCCATCTCAGGTGCCGCCGGCCTCGGTTTTCGAGGACCAGGCGCGCCGCCGAGTGCGCTTGGGCTTGTTAATGAACGAGTTGATTTCAAAAGAGAAAATTGAAACTAATAGCGAGCGGGTGGAGCAACGCTTGCTGGAAATGGCCGGTGACTATCAAGAACCGGAACAGGTCGTACGCGCGTATCGAACTAACCCCGATATCATGCGCAGCCTGGAGTCGGTCGTGCTGGAAGAGCAGGCTATCGACTGGCTTTTGGACAAGGCCAAAGTCAAGGACAAGAAAATCGCGTTCGCCAAGCTGATGAAGCTTGATAACGAGTGATACGTCCCCATTGATTGCACAACGGCTATGAAGCCGTGTTGGACCTAATCGGCCGGGTACAGGCCCGGCGCGCAGCACAAAGGTAGCCCTGATGGCACAAAACCGAGCCGAAGATTCAGCATTGGATACTGTCGCACAGTTAGTGCCGATGGTGATCGAGCAGACCGCCCGCGGCGAGCGCTCGTTCGACATTTACTCACGGCTGTTAAAAGAGCGTGTGGTCTTCCTTGTCGGCCAGGTGGAAGATCACATGGCCAATTTGATCGTGGCGCAGTTACTGTTTCTTGAGTCGGAAAATCCGGACAAAGATATCCACCTGTATATCAACTCGCCGGGCGGCTCGGTGACCGCAGGTTTGTCCATTTATGACACCATGCAGTTTATCCGCCCGGACGTCAGCACCATTTGCCTGGGCCAGGCAGCCAGCATGGGCGCGCTGTTGCTGGCGGGCGGCGCGGCCGAGAAGCGTTTTTGTCTGCCTCACTCGCGCATGATGGTGCACCAGCCGAGCGCCGGGTTTTCCGGTCAGGCTACCGACATCGACATTCACGCCCGCGAGGTGCTGGAGCTTCGTCGGCGCTTGAACGAGGTGATGTCGCAGCATACCGGGCGGACCGTTGAGCAGATCGCGCTAGATACCGAACGCGACAATTTTATGAGTGCCGAGGCGGCCGTTGAGTTCGGCCTGATCGACCGGGTGCTGAGTGCCCGTGAGCAGGCGGACACAGCAGACGAGTAAGCGCAGGCTGAACGACAATGTGGGTATGCCAGCCTGCCAGGTGCAGTAATCCGGCGCAGTGTGCCCATATCGTGATGATTTACGCGCAGCTTATGACGCACACTTGCCTGTAAGTCATTGGGCGGGCGCAAAAGATGAAAAATAATACTGCGTTGCGAGTATGCCAAGACGTGTCCCAGTCGTCTTTGCCTGTCGCCTGCAACGTGCTATATACAGTTATCTAAATTGTAGGGTGGAGCGTTTTGTGTGCACGGCTGTCAAAACTCCCCACATACTGCGTAGGTTTGAGTGAGGTAACAAATGTCCGACGACCGGAATAAGGGCGACGACGGTAAGCTTCTTTACTGCTCTTTCTGCGGGAAGAGTCAGCACGAAGTACGTAAGCTGATTGCCGGACCGTCCGTTTTCGTCTGCGACGAGTGCGTCGAGCTATGTAACGACATCATTCGCGAGGAGATGGAAGAGCGGGCCGAGACCGGTACCGACAAGCTCCCGACTCCGCACGAAATCAAGGCCGTGCTGGATGAGTATGTCATTGGCCAGCAGCGCGCTAAGAAAGTGCTGTCGGTGGCGGTTTACAATCACTACAAACGTCTGGAGACCCGCTCGGGTGAGCGTGGCAAAGACGAAATTGAGCTGTCCAAGAGCAACATCCTGCTAATCGGCCCCACCGGCTGCGGCAAGACGCTGCTGGCGGAGACGCTTGCACGCCTGCTGAACGTGCCCTTTACGATTGCCGACGCCACCACCCTGACCGAAGCTGGATACGTGGGTGAGGACGTCGAGAACATAATCCAGAAGCTGCTGCAGAAGTGCGATTACGATGTCGAAAAAGCGCAGACGGGTATTGTCTATATCGATGAGATCGACAAGATCTCGCGTAAGTCCGATAACCCCTCAATTACACGGGATGTGTCCGGTGAGGGCGTCCAGCAGGCATTGCTGAAGCTGATTGAAGGCACAGTGGCATCAGTCCCTCCGCAGGGCGGGCGTAAGCATCCGCAGCAGGAGTTCCTGCAGGTGGACACCTCAAATATCCTGTTTATTTGTGGCGGCGCCTTCGCCGGGCTGGAAAAACTGATTCTGAATCGCTCAGAGAAGAGCGGCATCGGCTTTGTGGCCAATGTGCGCAGCGTGGACAAAGAAAACCGTATTGGCGAGTTGCTGCACGGCGTGGAGCCGGAAGATTTGATCAAGTTCGGTCTGATTCCGGAATTCGTCGGCCGACTACCAGTGGTCGCAACGCTTGAAGAGTTGGACGAAGACGCCCTCGTCTCGATCCTGACCGAGCCCAAGAATGCGTTGGTCAAGCAGTACCGTAAGCTGTTCGAGATGGAAGGCGTGGATCTGGAATTTCGCGAAGACGCCCTGCGTGCGATCGCACGGCGGGCGATGGAGCGTAAAACCGGCGCCCGTGGCCTGCGGACCATTCTGGAGAACGTGCTGCTAGACATTATGTATGACCTGCCGGGTATGAGCGATGTCAGCAAGACGGTGGTCGACGAATCGGTGGTCGTTGGCGAGACCAAGCCGTACATCATCTACGAATCGGAGGATTCGGGTGTAGCAGACGATGATTCACGGGCAGCAGACTCCGCATCCGTGAGATAGTCACTACCACAGACCCTATCCGGGCTTGAAAATACCCGGAAAGCCCAAAAGAACAATACCCAGGCAGAGGTTGACGATTTGCTGCGACGCAGCAAGTCGATGGTTTATGATAACCCAGCTGGCCAGGGCCATTCGCCCGCTGTTGAAGGCGGGCCGGATGAGCGCAACTACACAAGTTTCAGGAGCATTCGGATAGTGTCATCAGATCAACTCTCGCCCCAGCCCGAAGGCGCGAATCCAATTTCCGTGCTGCCACTACGTGATGTGGTGGTTTACCCGCACATGGTGATTCCGTTGTTCGTGGGCCGGGAAAAATCGATCGTGGCCCTGGATTACGCGATGCAGTCGGGCAAGCAGATTCTGCTGGTCGCCCAGCGACAGGCCGACGTCGATGCGCCGATGCCGGCCGATCTGTATGCGGTCGGGACCGTGGCCAATATTCTGCAGCTGCTCAAGCTCCCCGACGGCACCGTGAAAGTGCTGGTGGAAGGGCGCGAGCGCGCACGTATCGATCAGATGCATGCCAACGAGATGTTTACCGCAGACATCACGCTGATTCCGGAAGGGCTCGATGAGAATGAGCGTGAGATGGAGGTGATGAGCCGCGCCGTGGTTAACCAGTTTGAGCAGTACGTCAAACTAAACAAGAAAGTCCCACCCGAGACCCTCACCACACTTAAAGGCATCGACCAGCCCGGCCGGCTTGCCGATACCATCGCAGCGCACATGGCATTAAAGCTGGATGTGAAGCAGCGAGTGCTGGAAGTGGCTGGCGTGCGCGAGCGCGTTGAGCAGGTGCTAGCGTTAATCGAGGGTGAGATTGACGTGCTGCAGATCGAAAAGCGTATTCGCGGCCGGGTCAAGCAGCAGATGGAGCGCAGCCAGCGCGAGTACTATCTGAACGAGCAGATGAAAGCGATCCAGAAAGAGCTCGGCGACATGGACGATGCGCCTAACGAGCTGCTCGAACTGGAGAGCCGTATTTCCAAATCGGGCATGAGCAAAGAGGCGCGCGAGAAGACCACCTCCGAGCTGAACAAACTTAAACTGATGTCACCCATGTCGGCGGAAGCCACCGTGGTGCGCAACTACATCGACTGGCTGCTTAAGGCACCGTGGCGCAAGCGCAGCAAAGTAAAACGTGATCTGTCCGAAGCGGAGCAGGTGCTAGAGGAGGATCACTACGGGCTGGAGAAAGTAAAAGAGCGCATCCTTGAGTACCTGGCTGTGCAACAGCGGGTGAAGAAACTCAAAGGGCCCATCTTGTGTCTGGTTGGCCCGCCGGGTGTGGGCAAAACCTCATTGGGCAAGAGCATTGCGCGCGCTACCAATCGTAAATTTATTCGCATGTCGCTGGGCGGCGTGCGCGATGAGGCGGAAATTCGCGGTCACCGGCGTACCTATATTGGCTCCCTGCCGGGCAAGATCTTACAGAACCTGTGCAAGGTGAAAACCCGCAATCCTCTGTTCCTGCTGGATGAGATCGACAAGATGTCGATGGACTTCCGCGGCGACCCTTCCTCCGCCTTGCTGGAGGTGCTCGACCCGGAGCAGAACCACACGTTTGCCGACCATTACTTTGAGGTGGATTTTGATCTGTCCGAAGTCATGTTTGTGGCTACGGCCAACAGCCTGAACATTCCCGCCCCGTTGCTGGACCGGATGGAAGTCATTCGCCTGCCGGGTTACACGGAAGACGAAAAGCTCAACATCGCCAAGCGTTATCTGGTGCCCAAACAGATTGAGGCCAACGGCCTGAAGCCCGAAGAGATATCGATCAGCGAACCGACTTTGCGCGATATTGTTCGCTACTACACCCGCGAGAGCGGCGTGCGTAATCTGGAACGCGAGATTTCCAAGATTGCACGCAAGGTGGTGAAGGCATTGCTGTTGAAACCGCGCGAGACTGCGGTGCAGGTAAAGCCCAAGAGTCTGCAGTCTTACCTGGGTGTGTGGCGTTTCCGTTACGGGCGCGCGGAGGAAGTGGATCAGATTGGTCAGGTGACCGGGTTGGCATGGACCGAGGTCGGCGGCGAGTTGCTTACCATTGAGGCGGCGATTGTGCCGGGCAAAGGCAAGCTGACGCACACCGGCCAGTTGGGCGATGTGATGCAGGAGTCGATCCAGGCAGCGATGACCGTGGTGCGCAGCCGCGCGAAGGTGCTAGGTATCGCAGAGGATTTCCATCAGAAGTCCGATGTGCATATCCACGTGCCGGAAGGGGCGACGCCCAAAGACGGCCCCAGCGCTGGCGTGGGCATGTGTACTGCCCTGGTGTCCGCGCTCACCGGCATTCCGGTATGCGCCGATGTGGCCATGACCGGTGAGATTACCTTGCGTGGTGAAGTGCTACCGATCGGCGGGCTCAAAGAGAAGTTGCTGGCGGCGCATCGCGGTGGCATCACCACTGTGCTTATTCCGCAGGAAAACGAAAAAGACCTGATTGAGATTCCCAAGAACATCAAGGATAAGTTAACTGTGCGCCCGGTCCGATGGATCGATGAGGTGTTGGAGGTGGCGCTGCAGCACGCACCGCAACCTGCCGCCGAGAGCAAGGAGCCCGAGCCCACTGCCGGCTCCGGCAAAGGCGCGGATGAGGGCTCAGCGGAGGGCGTTCGGGCCCACTGACAACGCCGCGCAAGGCTCGCGCGGTGGCTGCTGAGGTCCATCGTTAGAAATTGTGCATTCAGGGTATGGCCAAGCCCGATTCAATGCCGTACACTGCGCGCTTCCCTCCAATTGGAGGGGTGCTTGATTCCATCGGGTGCCTACGGGTGCTTAGCTCA
>CBDUQI010000039.1:0-34795 GCA_965369325.1 uncultured Gammaproteobacteria bacterium | reverse complement strand
ACAAAGATGTGCTCACGGTTACCGACTACATGGAGCCGGCGCTACGCGAGCACGCGGGGCGCTTTGTACCCGAACAAAAGCGGCACTTTTTCTGGATTACCGCACACTACGACCCGGCACCACTGTTTACCCACTTTTATCACTGGTTTGAACTCGCCAGGATGGACCGCGAACCGCACCCCAGCCCGATCCGCCAAGGGGCATTGCTATACAACATCTTCGATAGCCGCAACGAGGGCACAGCCACCGCCGTTGAAGAGATGTTCATGCATGCAGGTTTGTACGACGACAGCCCGCGCTCGCGGGAGCTGGTGTGGATCCTGCTTGCCCAACGAGCGGCGCGCGGCCTCGGCTCGCTGTATGCACATGCGAACGAAATGACGATGGCGCAAGCGGGCGCCGTGCACACTAAGTGGACCCCGCGGGGCTGGATGAAGACGGAAAAAGAGTTGCTGGTGTTCGAGCAACACTTGTACTTACGTCAGCCGGGTTACGGTACCAGCTATGTCACCGGCAAATATCTGCTAGAGCAGACGCTGGCCGACTACGCCAGGTTGCTCGAAACACGCGGTGAGCGTTTCAGCCTGAGGCGTTTCTTCGACCAACTTCACGCCATCGACAGTATTCCGATTTCGCTCGTCCGTTGGGAGCTAACAGGTCTTGACGATCAGGTTAACCGTTAAGTCGCGCGCCTTGACCGGCTGTTGGGTTCCTGAGACACCTCGCCATCGTCGTGCGATCTGTCTAAGCTCTTGGCGTCCGACACTTCACATGGTGACTCCAATGTGCACTCGCCTTTACGTTCACCGGTTAGGTATTGCGTTGGTCTTGGGGGCGCTGTTTGGTCCCGCCCACGCGCAACAGATTGTCAGAGGTCCTTATCTGCAAAGCGCCGCTCCACAGAGCATCCTGGTTAGATGGCGCACCGATCTGCCGACCGAATCCCGGGTGCTGTACGGGAGTGCGCCGGACGCGCTGGACAACGTCGCGATCATCAGCACACCTACCACTGAACATGAGGTTGCACTTAGCGCTCTGCAAGCACAAACCCGGTACTACTACGCTATCGGGACGGCGGATGCCGTACTGGCGGGGGACGACAGCTACCGATTCACCACCCCGCCTTTGGTGGCATCGGTCGCGCCGAGCCGGGTGTGGGTGCTGGGCGATCAGGGGCACGATAACAGTAGTGGTCGGGCTGTTCGCGATGCTTACCTCAATTTCTCCTCAACCCGCGAAACTGATCTGTGGTTGATGCTGGGCGACAACGCTTACGCTGACGGCACCGACGAGCAATACCAAACGGCAGTATTCGACAAGCATCCGGTCACCCTGCGCCAAGCCCCGCTATGGTCGACGCTCGGCAATCACGACGGCCACAGCGCCAGTTCCGCCGATCAGTCCGGGCCTTACTACGACATCTTCTCACTGCCAACGCAGGGCGAGGGAGGCGGCGTGCCTTCCTACACCGAGGCGTATTACTCGTTCGACTACGCTAATGTGCATTTCATCTGCCTGGACTCGTTCGACAGTGACCGCACTCCGGACGGCCCCATGATGCGCTGGCTGGAGAATGATCTGGCCAGCACGCGCCAGCATTGGATAGTGGCGTTCTGGCACCACCCACCTTACACCAAGGGCACCCATGATTCGGACACCGAAGGCAGCTTGATCGACATGCGTGAGTATGCGCTGCCCATGTTGGAAGACTACGGCGTCGATCTGGTCCTGACCGGCCACAGCCATGTCTACGAACGCTCGTTTCTCCTGGACGGGCACTACGGCGATACGCAAAGCTTCGCCGAGACCATGCAACTGGACAGCGGCGATGGTCGCGAAGACGGCGAGGGCGGATACGAAAAACTGGGTGGCCCCGGTGCACCTCACGCAGGTGCGGTGTACATCGTCGCCGGCAGTGCTGCCTCCGCCGGCGGTGGCACACTGGATCACCCGGCCATGTTTATCTCGCTGGATACGCTCGGTTCTCTGGTGCTGGATATCGAGGGTAATCGCATCGACGGCACGTTTGTCACCGACAACGGCAGCGTTGACGATTACTTCACTTTAATCAAAGGTCCAGATAGCGTTGCACCTAGCGTCGTTGATGCCCAGGCACTCGATGCCACGACCATTGCCGTGCACTATTCGGAAACCGTCGATCCGGTCAGCGCCGCACAACTCGCCAACTACACCGTCCCGGGGCTGCAGATCGGGGGGGTTGAGGTGCGCGAAGGTGGGCGTAGTGTGCATTTGACGCTGTCACCCATGACGCCCGATCGCCTCTACCAACTTCAAATTGCAAACGTCACCGATCTGGTCGGCAACCCGATTGGCGCAGACACGCAATTAGGTCTGGTCTACCGCAATCTACTGAGCCTATCGTTTCAGGACGGCGTACAACCGACCGCCGAGTACGCTGGCACGCGCGATGCTTATCTGGATCAAACCTATCCGCAAACCAACTACGGGCTGGATGACGAACTTGTTGCCGATGGCGATGACGGCGGATTCGAGATCGCCAGCCTGCTTAGTTGGGATATATCGACCATGCCGGCCGAGGCCGAGTTGCAATCGGCACAAATTACAATCGCAGTCTCCAACGAAAGCTCCGACCGCTATCATTTCTACCGACTGTTAAGGAGTTGGGAAGAAACGGCCGCCTCTTGGGAGGCCTATGGCAGCAATTTACTCTGGCAGGTCGCAGGCGCCGACGGTATCGAGGATCGCGAGGGTATTGTGCTGGCCAGTATCAACGCCTCCACCACCGGCGAGCATGTCATCGACCTGAACGCCGAGGGCATTGGCGTCTTACAGAGTTGGATTACGGGCGCGCTGCTCAACCACGGCTTTGTCATCAGCAACGGCGAGGCCTCCAACGGGGTGGACTTCGCTTCTCGCGAATCCGCTGCTACCACCGACCGGCCGCGACTAACACTTAACTACTACCTGCCCGCCGACGACGACGATCTGGATGGCATCAGCAATGTCAATGACAATTGCTCGAGCGTCGCGAACGTCGATCAGCGCGATACCAACTCGGATGGTTTCGGTAACCTCTGCGACGCCGATCTCGACAACAATGGCATGGTCGATTTTCTCGATCTGCTGGAAATGAAAATCGTCTTTTTTGGCGACGATGCGGACGCCGATCTTGACGGCGACGGCGTAGTCGATTTTACTGACTTGCAACGCTTAAAGTCCGCTGTATTCGGCCCGCCCGGCCCCAGCGGACTGTTCCAATGAATCCGAGTAATCGTCACGGGCTGCGCACGGCGTGCGGGATGGGGTGGTGGTTTCCCCTTGGCGTCCTGGTCGTGTTGTCTTTGAGCACTATCGCCTGGGCGCATGGTGGCGCAAACACTGAAATCGCCCGACTCACACAACAACTTGCCGAGCACCCTGGTAACCCCCAGCTATACCTGCAACGCGCCCGCCTGCACACGCACAGCGGCGCCAGGGAAGCGGCAATGCTTGATCTTGATCGCGCCGCCCGACTGGCCAAGCTGCCAGAGCTGGATTTTCTACGAGGCGAAGTGCTGCATTCGGCCGGTAAGCATCACCAGGCACTGGCCTACCTCGAGCACTATCTGAACGGTATTGTCCCTGAAGACCACGCGGCAAACCTGCGGGCACTGCGAAAACGTGCCGACATTTACACGGCACTCGACAATCCGCGCGCCGCCGCCACCGACCTGGCACGCGTGATCGCACTCGCGCCAAAGCCCTCGCCTGAGGATTATCTGCAACACGCCCGTGCGTTGCTTGCGGTGTGCCCGCCGGCATCGGCCGAGGCAAGTGCGACGTTAAGCGAAGGGCTGGAGCGTGTTGGCCCGGCGGTGGTGCTGATTGATGAGGCCGTCACACTGGCGCATCGCAACCAGCACTACGACATTGCGTTGGGTTACATCGATCGCTTGCCCGTCATCCTGCGCGAGACCCCGAAGTGGCTCAAACGGCAGGCGGACATTTTGGGCGCGGCCGGCCGCCTAGATCAGGCGACCGCCGCATATGCTCACGCTCGAAGGCAGCTACAAACCCTGCCTGATGCCCGACGCCAAACGCGTGCCGCGCGGGCACTCGAACAGCAGATTGCCGACGCGCAATCACGGCTGAAATCACCTCCGCAGGCACGCGCGCGGCGACGGTCAACCGTTCACTCAGAACGCGCAGCAACCGGTCACCCGTGCCATGCCTCAAGGTGTCGTTGATACTCTTGAAGCCCTTCGGATTCAACGTAAGCACAACAAACTCACGGGAATGCCTGTTTGCTGACTGAATCGCCTGCTCGACCCGAGCGACCACATTGGCACGATTAGGCAATCCTGTCAGCGCATCGCGTGCATCGCGAGTTGGCGTCTCGCAGAGCTGTCAGCTACTCACGTAACGCGAGCGATGGCTCCAGTTGCGCCACCCGAATGCCGCCGAGCGCTGCGGCAACGGCTGCAGCGAGCAGTGTTAGCACCAACGCTACCGCCAGGTGCCGCGGCAAAATTCGGCATACCGCTTGCCCACCACCCAGGTTGTCAATGAACAGCGCGTTGAGGCCGCTCTGCACCACGAAGAAAGCCACTACTGCAATCAGCCAGCCAAGTGCGCCGGTCAGCATGGCCTGCAGAATGGGGAACCAGACAATGCTGCGGGTGCGAAAACCCGTGAGGCGCAATACGCTGAACTCACGTCGCTTGCGATCGACGTTAGCCCAGACGCTGCTGCCGAAAGAAAAGCCGTATCCGGTGGCAGCGATGCCGGCGATGATCAAGAATACGATGCTCAGATTGCGGTCGAGCGCGCGCACCAGCTCGATGTCCGCAACGCGAGTGCGTACATCGATCCCCTGAGCCATCAACCCCCGACGCAGGGCAGCGACGTCCTCGAGCCGCCGGGCAAACAATCGAAACCCGGCAAAATTCCTTGGACCGTCGCTCACCTGAGCACCGTCCCAGTTCAGCGCTGTCACTGCACGGCCGTCCCGAAAATCCTCCACGGCGACGAGCAGATCGCCAGACACGAACATACCATCGCGGCCGAACGCCGCCGCCGACGCGACGGCCGCTACCTCCAGCGGCAAAAGCTCGGTTTGTTGTTGTCCGCCACGCACCCGAGACAGGATGCCCTCGGCTTTCGCGCCTGCCGCGGCGCCGAGTTTGTCCGCCGCATCCATCGACAGCACAACCCGATGCAAACCAGTAGGCTCCGGCAGACCGGATAACACCGGATCGCCGGGGCCCGACGGAACCAGCTCTACATTGATGATGCGTCCCACCGGGCTGTCCGGCACGCGTAACTGAATCGTTGCCGCAATCGCCCGCGTTCGAGGCACGACAAACTCCACGTCCTGCCGTGAACCCATCGCCGCGAACCAGTCGGGGTCGTACCTTCCGCTCCCGACCGGCAGGATCTGCCGGTAGCGCGGATCTTCGGTCAATGGCGACAGCAGGTTTGTGATGATGCCAAACTTCAGTCCGAACAACACAATCAGAGGTAACAGCACGGCGCCAAGCGCCAGCACAAAACATGTGGACATAACCCATTCGTGTCGGAAGTCGCGCAGTGCGAGTTGCGCAATCAGCGCCGACTGACTCTCAGCGAGCGACATCGGACACCGTCACGTGCATGCTGTTCTCGCCGCGCGCCTCGATTTTGTGATCGACCATGCTAAGCCCGGCCTGCTTTACCAGCTCATGGGCATGGCTTGCGACAATCAGTGTGACTCCCATTTCCTCGACCAGCGCCGTCATCAGCGTCATGATGCGCTCGGCATTCAGTGGGTCGACCGAGGCAGTGGGTTCATCGGCAATGAGTACCCGCGGCCGATGCGCCAGCGCTCTTGCTATGGCCACGCGCTGGCGTTGTCCGAGCGAAAGTGCCGCCGGCAGTTTGTCGAGTTGCTGCGAGATATTTAGCCGTTCAGCCCATTTCTCAGCCACGCCGTCGACCGGCTTGCGTAACAAGCGGCACGACAGATTAATATTTTCACGTACCTGCAGATACGGCAGCAGACCACCGTTCTGCAGGACGTAGCCGATATGCCGGCTGCGCAGGTCGCCAAGCGCGTCAGCGTCACTGCGTTCCCAGATTGCCGCAATGTCGTAGTCCTGGCCGTTGGTTCGCGGCGCAAAGGAAAAACGTTCACTGTCAGAGGGCCTGAGAATCATTGCCAGCAATTCGAGCAGCGTGCTTTTTCCGGAGCCGCTCTCACCGACAAATGCCAGTTTTGCCCCTGGCAGAATATCCAGTCGGGGAATGGACAAGGAAAACTCGGCACCGCCCGCCGCGTATCGTTTGACCACGTTGCGCAAGGAATAAACGCCGTGACTCAGGGCAGCGCCTCCAGCAGCAGCGGATACACCGAGTCGCCGTCGACAGCTGCGCTATCCAGCGAAACCCACAGATCCAGGTTGTCATGCAGCGCCCGGTAGTAGGCAACCTTGCTGTCGAGCTGATTGACGAACTCAAACTGGCGTTGCGCCGGCCACTGTTGCCAGATGCCCAGATCGATGTTCATGACTTCGCTCTTGTACGGCAAACCCTCAAGGTACTCGCGCATATAACCCAGGTCGGCAAGACTTCGCCCGCCCACCGCGCGCGTGGACGATTTGGCAGCCTGCGGATCGCGACTGATGCTGGCTGCCAGGCTCTTCAACTCGTCGAGAAAACTATCCGGCGCCAGCGTGCCTTCCTCGGCGGTGGCGAGCACTTGACGCAATACTTCGTGAAGATCGCTTAGCTGGTCACGAGTCAGCAGCACGCGCACGTCGACCGAGCGCTGCGTCGGTGCCGAAAAGTCCCGGTCGATCATCCAGGCGTCGAACAATGCCGGCACGCCCTCCGCAGCATTGTCCTGCAGGTAACGCATGCGTAGCGCGTAACCGAGTTTGGCAACTTTTTCTTGAAACGCTTCGAGCTGGGTTGCCGAGGCGTCAACCGATGCCACCTGCGACGGCGCTCGCCCGGCGGCCGCTTCGCGAACCTGCGCAGTCAGTTGCTGGGTCATGCCAGCCAGTGCCGCTTCGAATCCCTTCACGCTGCCGGTTTCGACCGGATAGTAAAAGTCGCCGATGCCACTGATCGTGGAAAGGCGCCGGTATTGCTGCTCCGCCGACGCATGATTTTCAGCACCGACCGGCGTACGCAGATGAAATATGCCCAGTGCAATGTTGCGCTCCGCCGCAAGCGCGCGCAGCGCGTCAGTCCCCATGCCGGTGCCGGCCAGCGCATCGCCATTGGTGCGCGGGCCCGCATCGGTGATCAGTATCACGTAGCGGGCATAGTAGCCGCTCCAGTCGATCGAGTTGATTGCGTGCTGGATGCCAGCATACGCGTCTTCATTAAAGTCCTGGCTTGAGACGGTTGCCTGCTTGACCTGTGCCATGCGCGAGAGGAACATCTTGCCGCTGGTGCCGTCTGCGAGGCTCGCATAGGTTCGTGTGACGTACTCGAGTCCCGGCGCCGCGGCAACGTTGTCGCGAAAGCCAACCAGGCCGTAGCTGACACGGTTCGACAATTGCGCTTCGTCAATTGCCTGATAGACCCGCTGCATAATCGCGCGCGTGCGGTCGATGTAGGGCTTCATCGAAATGCTCGTGTCGATGACAAACACAATCCCGGTGCGATAGGCGTCCGCGATGGCCTGCGAATCCTGCAACGGCACGGTAGCAACGTGCAGCAGGCGCGATTGTTGTCCCTCGACCAGCACGTCCTCGTGGTTCAGGATGGGCACGAGGTAAAAATCCCTGCGGATGTCCAGATACCCCTCCGGCTGAATTGCTACCACCGGCGAGTCGCCCACCGGTTCAGTTATCGCCTGCTCGCGCAGAGCGGCATAGGCCACCGCATCGTTGTCATCGATGAGCTTTTTAAGCGGCGCGCGCTGGCCGAACAGCAACACACGTTCCTGCTCGGCTGAATCACGGAACGCGACAGTCAGGGTCTGCTTCCAGTCAACTGCCTGCTCGGCCAACAACCACCCCGCGACCGTGCCTGTGCTGTCGGTGCCGACCCGCAGCCATGGCCGGCCTGCCAGCTCGCGGCGCTCATATACGTAGAAGGTGGAAAATGGCGGCACGCGCTGCACAGCGTCGGGCGCGTCGCCAATGTTGTCGACCAGAACGGCTCCGGGAATAGCGATGACGCGTTGATACAGCGCGGTCTTGCCCTGTTGGGTCAAAGGCCGAGTGATTTGGGCGTTTGCAGTGCAGAAGGCGAAGCCTCCCGCAAGTATCACGAGTGCTGCGGCAAATCGCACCGGGCGACGGCAATAAGGCATGGTGCCTACTCCCATTGTAGTATCAGGGTTTCTGCGTTTCGGTCACCGGCAGCGGCGGCTTTATTTGCCCAGGTGCGTAATGCCTCGAGTCGGTCAGCGGCCGCGCTGTCACCCGCATCGAGTGCGCTGCGGTACCACTTGTACGCCTGAAAAACATCGGGCTGTTGTGTCACGCTGCTGTCGCTCGAGAAATGAATCGGGTCATACATCGTAGCCAGTGCAAAGGCCGCTTGCGGATCGCCGCCGCGTGCCGCAAAAAAGTAGAGCAACTGAGCGTCGGCCATGTTGCCGGACGCCTGAAATTCCTGCGCCCGCTGGTACGCACGGGAGTACTCGACGCCGCCGGGATCGGCACGAAGCGCCGCGATGATCTCTCGAGCGCTGTCACCCCGCTCCTGAGCAGATTGGGCTGGCGCCACCGTTTCAAGCGGTGCCGAGCGGACGCTTTCCGGCACCGGTAACGGTTCTGGCTCCGGTTTCGGTCGCAGCAAATAAACCGCCGCGAGTAACACGACGGCCACGACGGCCGTGCCGGCTACCACGCGGCCACTTACCTGGCCGCCCATTCGCCTGGGTTGAGAGAATGTTCGCATGGCATGCTCCGATGTCTTTCCGATCTGCGCGATACCGACAGGGCAACGGCGAACGCGGGAATGTTGACAAGGCCTGTGTATGATACCGCAATCACTGGTAGTGCAATGGGTTCGCGTACAATCGGCATGACCACAAGGAGCGGTATCCTGGGTGCAAAGACTGGCTTGAAACTGGCCGCAGCGCTGCTTATCGGGGCAGCAATACTCGCATTCGGCGGATTTGTGCTGGCGCCAGCGATCATCGACCAACGAGTCACAGCCGCGCTTGCCGTACATACCGGTCAGCCGGTGACCATCAGGCGGGTCAGCGTTAATCCATTGTCACGGACCGTACGTTTCAACGATCTTGCGGTCGGCGATCCTGGCAGCATTCCATATGCCAGAGTGGCACAAATCGTAGTGCGGTATCGCACGCGGGGTATTTTTGGTGAGGCGTGGCACGCTGATGAGGTGACGGTCACGGCACCACAGCTCACGGTCACGGCCGGCGCCGGGCAGGCGCTTGTTGCTGCGCTGTCGTCCGCAACCCACCTCGCCATCGGGCGCATGACAGTAACGGCCGGATCGCTGACTGTCGCGCTCAAAGGCAATGCGCCGTTGCGAATCGGCGACATCAAGCTGTCCCTGACCGATCTGGACACGACTGCGCGCCAGCCGGGGATATTCTCACTGACCGGTGCGGCACTTGGAGGCGGCACCGTTTCCGTTGCCGGCTCGGTGATGTTGTCGCCGGCAATGCTGGAGGCCAAAATTAACGTCACCGACTTAGATGTCGGGCAACTGCGCACACCGTTACCAGCGTCTCCGGAATTCGAACTCTCGGCTGCCGCATTTGCCGGAAACGCGCGGATGCGACTGGTTGGCAATGGCTTATCGTTGGTAGGCGAGGTTAAGCTCGACCGGGTCGCGCTTCTCAGATCGGCGACGGGTGCAACGGTCTTTACCGCCGACTCGGTGACAGGACGGTCTGTCACCGTCACGACCGCGCCGTTTGCGATGTCTGCCGGCTGGATGCGATTGGACGGTCCGCACGTGCGAATGAGTCGCGGTCCCGACGGCACACTGAATGGCGGTTCATGGCTGGCTCGGCTGGTGCAGGGGACCGGGGATTTTTTTCCGCACACCGAGCGTGTCGAGATCGTCCGTGGCCGGCTGGATTTCACTGACCTCACCCGAACACCGGCGGTGCAAATCGGCGCAAGTGACATTCATGGCAGCATCGTTCAGTACACAGGCGATTCAATGGTGGCGCTGTCACTAGATGGGCAATTAGCGTCTGCGGGATCCGCGCGCGTCGCAGCAAACTGGATGCCCGGCACGCCGTCGCGCAACAACAACTGGCACGTCGCGGTAAACGATCTACAGGCGCCGCTGTTGTCGCCCTATCTGGTACGGACGACCGGCCATGAATTTGCTGCTGGGACGCTAAGCTTGTCCGTCGATGGCGGCGCAAACGAGGGTGCAATCCAGATCCGCGATGAGATCCACGCGACGGGCCTGAAACTCCTCGCGCATGAGCAGATGAGCGTGGCAGCAGACTGGCCGCTGAGTCTGGCTATCGCATTGCTCGAAGATCCGGCCGGCGAAATTCGCGTTGCCGTGCCAGTGCCGGCCGGTTCGTTCCAACCGGGTCAATCAGTGAGCCGACGACTGCTTGACGCGCTGCGCGGTTATTTAGCCAACCTTGTTAAAGCGCCGTTCGCGGCGCTGGGCCTACCGGCTGATGGCGCACAGACCGACTCCGCACAGGTGACCTTCAGCGCCGGCAGCGCCGCGCTAGGCGAGGCGCAGTCCGATCGCCTTCACTCGCTGGCGACCGCGCTTTTGCAGCGTCCCAGGATTGGTCTTAAGATTGCAGGGCGCTACGATCCAGCGGCGGATCGCAACGCGCTGGCGCGTCAGCAGATGCGCCTGCACGTTGCGCTTGCGACGAGCGCTGGACTACCTGCGCGGACAAAACAAGCGCCGTTGAACTTCAGCGATCCAAGGGTGATATCGGTTCTCGAGGAGTTTGCAGGCGAGCGGTTGCGCGCAGTGGCGGTGACGTCGATCCGGGCCCGATTTGCGCAAATCGGGCCCGAATACTACGCAGCCCTGTTCGAAGCACTCCTCGACAACGAAACGGTCTCCCGCCGTGCACTGAACAACCTCGCACGATTCCGCGCCCAGGCGGTCATCGGCGAACTTACGGCCGCCAATATTGCGCCAGAGAGACTCGCTGTCGCCAATTCGGTTGAATCGGTCGACGCACGGGACGGTATGGTGTGGCTGCCACTTGGTATCCGGGTGCTGTCTCCCGGTCAGCGAAGTCAACGCGACGGCAAAGAGTCCGCTGAAACACTGGTTGAGTAGCGAGGGGCACAGAACGGTCGCAGTGCCGTGTTGTGCCTGGCCGGGCGGTCAGCGAGTGTCGGGGACGGCCGGCAGCGAGGCCTCGATCGTCCCGACGAAGTAGGTACCGTGATGCCCGCGGGGACCGAGTTCGGAGCCGACACTGACAGTGAATTCACCCCGCCGGTCCTCGTCGCTCGCCCGTTGCACGTGCACGCCGCAGGACTTGCCGCTGACGCACAGCCAGGCGGTGCCGCCAGCATGCGCCTGTTCCAGCGCGAGAATTGGCGTCTCGGGCCGGGCCTGCTGGAGCAGAAAACCCATCGGCTCAAACTTGTCGTCCCAGGGGGCGCCGGGCGCGAGCCGGCTGTGGATGTTGCCGGTGAGGACGATCCAGAGGTTACTCGCCGAAGTCGCCGTCGCATCCGCCAGGGCGTCGGCCATCCGCTGATCGCGCCCGCGCGCGCTCGAAGCCTGGCGATTGAATAGAAAGATCTCCACCGCACCGCCGCCGCGCCGTTGCACGCGCAGGTCGTCCAGTAACCCGAGCATCGCCTCGCTGGTCGCGCCGTACTGCGCCTCGCCGCGCGCTTGCCAGATCTCCCCGGCGAGAAGGGCGTCACGCGCCGCGGCACCGCCGTCCGAGTCGAGATACGTATCGACGCGCGCCTGCTCGGTTTCGACCCACTCGATACCCACTGTCACTGAGAGGCCCGAGCCCAACGCCCGGCAAACGGCGGCCGCGGCGAACCGGGGTGCTTGTGCGGTGCCGTGGAGTTCACCCAGGAGGAGAACATCGACGTGCTCGAGGACCGCCGCCAGCCCGTACGTTGCGGCGCACGGTGCCTCACTGGCGCGCGGCGCATGCGGGCCGGCTTGGACCCGTACGGCCGAGGCGAGCAGCGCCGCCGCCATGATGACCACCGCGACTGGACACCTCGGTTTGCCTCGCAGGTCCATCGCTGCATCCTCCTTCCCTTGTCAGGTCACTCATTGGAATATAGCAAAGATCGAAGAAATCGACGGTGCCAAACGGTACTGAAGGGGCAGAGAGGTTCTCGCGCTGCGGTCGCTCGGAGCGCGGATACTCGTAGAACGCTTGCAGGTCAAAGTGTGCGCTTCAGGTCCTCCAGTTTGCGCGCCGCCTTCTGCACCTTCGAACCGCCGTTGAACTTGCTCAAGTAGCAACTGGTGATTAGCGGAAAGAGGGCAGGTTACTCCCCAGCGCTCACAGGCTAACGGGCTTGCGAAGTGGATTTATGATAACCACAGCGAACGCGTAGGAACAAAAAAGCCCGCAAGCGGTTAAACTCACAGGCTAATTCGGTGTTTCTCAGATGTCGAAAAACGTACGTTTGGTGGAGGCGGCGGGAATCGAACCCGCGTCCGCAAGCCCTCCGCTACAGGGTCTACATGCTTATCCCGACATTTATATCTTACTGAGCACTACCCGCCAGGCATGGAACGTACACAGCCAGTTCAGTGCTTATTTAGCGCTTTGGCCCTGAACGAACCTCCATCGCGATCCCGTGAATATGACCTCTGAAATCCGGACGCACAGGCACGGCTCCGGTCAGCGGACACTCTACTGGTTTTTAAGCAGCGAGTGCGTAGTTGTCGTCGTTGGCAACTATAAGTTTTGCAGCAGGTTTAACGAGGCACTCTGCACCTCGGCATGCACCTGGAGTTTCGCGACCCACGTCGAAGCCATGTCGCCCCCGGTTACGAGACTGATATTAGGCCATTACAGGAGATTTTCAAGGGCAGCCTGCTGGTTCGCGACGAAAACGCCATAACCCATCGTTAGTGCTTCATCAAACGCTCTTTTTGACGCTGCCAGTCGCGGTCTTTCTCATCCGTACGCTTGTCATGCTGCTTTTTGCCTCTGGCCAGGCCGATCTCAAGCTTCGCCATGCCCTTTACCCAGTACATGGCAAGCGGCACCAGGGTAAAGCCCTTGCGCTCAACTGCGCCGATCAGGTTGTCCAGCTCGCCTCGGTTTAACAGCAGCTTGCGATTGCGTGCCGCCTCGGGGCTGATGTGGGTGGAGGCCGAGAGCAGGGGGCTGATGTGGCTACCCTGAAGCCATGCCTCACCGTGGTGGATCTGCACATAGGATTCGCTCAGCTGGCCTCTACCGGCCCGCAAACTCTTCACTTCCCACCCCTCAAGCACTAATCCGGCCTCATAGGTACGGTCGATAAAGTAGTCCCGCCGTGCACGCTTGTTCTGAGCGATGAGTTTACGTCCGGTTTTGCCGCTAGATGACTTATTTTTCGATGCTTTTTTGGCCATCAGCGGATTATACCGGGGACGGGCACAGGGTACACGGGGCTCGTGCCTAAACAGATTAGACCGGCAGCAGATAAAAAATTATTTGTCTGTTGGGCATCTTGAGCGCAAAATCCCGCGATCATTCTGGCCTGGACCCCAAATAAGCGATGTCGCAAAGAACATCCTTGCACGGCCATTGGTCTTCTCGGCTGACCTTTGTGCTGGCTGTGTCCGGCTCTGCGGTCGGCCTCGGCAATCTTTGGAAGTTTCCCTATATCACGGGGCAGAACGGCGGGGGCGCGTTCGTCCTGATCTATATCCTGTTTGTGTTGGCCATCGGGCTGCCCATCATGATGTCCGAGGTGCTGATCGGGCGACGCGGCCGGCGCAATCCCGTCGCAACAATGGCACTGCTGGGCGAGGAGGAGGCTGGCAGTCCGCGCTGGCGGTTGGTGGGCATGCTGGCGGTGGTCACAGGGTTCTTCATTCTGTCCTTTTACAGCGTGGTGGGGGGCTGGTCGCTGGCCTATATCGGACACGCGGCGCGCGGGGCCTTTTCCGGCGCAGACTCAGTCGGTATTTCCCACATATTCGACCAGCTGACCGGCAGTTGGATCAAGTTGATCGGCTGGCACACTCTGTTCATGTTGCTGGCCGCTGGCATTGTGGCGCGTGGTGTGCGCAACGGTTTGGAACGGGCTGTGCAAGTGCTGATGCCAGCGCTATTGCTACTGTTGCTGATTCTGGTGTTCAGTGTGTCCGGCACCGAGGGGTTTACCTTGGGACTCAAATTTCTGTTCACCCCTGATTTTTCCGGCCTGACCACCACCAGTGTGATGGTGGCGCTGGGCCACGCTTTTTTTACGTTGAGCTTGGGGATGGGGGCAGTGATGGCCTACGGGGCGTATCTGCCCCAGCAAACCTCCATTCTTGGGACGTCCATCGCCGTGGTTTTTACCGACACGTTGATTGCACTGCTAGCCTGCGTGGTGATTTTTCCCATCGTATTCACGTTTAATTTGGATCCGGCGGACGGTCCGGGGCTAGCGTTTCGCACGCTGCCGCTGGCTTTTGGTCAGATGCAAGGCGGCGCCTGGTTGGGCGGGTTCTTTTTTGCCGTGCTGACGCTGGCGGCACTCACCTCAGCGATCAGCCTGATGGAGCCCTCCGTTGCGTGGCTGACCGAGAACCGTGGTCTGAAGCGGGTGCCTGCCACCATCACCCTGTCGGGCGTGGTCTGGTTGCTGGGGCTGTTGACGATTTTCTCGTTCAACGTGCTGTCGGATGTGACCTTCTGGCGCGGGACGCTGTATACCAACCTCGATCACATCGCGATCAATATTCTGCTGCCAATCGGTGGCTTGCTCACGACGATTTTCGCTGGCTGGATCATGTGTAGGAATTCCACCGCGCAGGAGCTGCATATCGGCACCGGTGTGCTGTATCAGGCTTGGCGGTTTCTGGCACGCTACGTGGCACCGGTGGCTGTGACGGTGATTTTCCTTAACTACTCAGGCGTGTTGTAGGCACCCGGGGTGGGGCCGGAAACACGTATCCCGATTGAGGTGGTGTTCGCGCTGCCCGAGCAGCAACGGGTGATTGCCCTGGAGTTGCCCGAGGGCAGCACCGCGAGTGAGGCGGTGCGCAGAAGCGGCATTTTGGCGATGTTTCCACAGATCGATCCCGAAGCGATGGTGCTGGGCGTCTACGGACGCAAGGTGTCGCATACGTATCGATTGTGCGAGCATGATCGGGTGGAGATATATCGGCCGCTTACCGCCGATCCCAAAGAGGTTCGCCGACAGCTTGCGGCCGAGGGCAAAACAATGGGGCGGCAGCGCGCGCGAAAAGACGAAAATGCTTAGAGGTTCTCTACCCGAGTCACCGCATCGCCATCGAAGAACACCGCAAAATGCCGTCGCGTGGTTTCTCGCGAGCGTCCTACCGTCAGGTAGTAGACGTAGTCCCAGCGATTCGCGTGGAATGGGTCTTCGACCATCGGCGTGCCGAGCAGAAAGCGCACTTGCTGCCGCGTCATGCCCACTTCCACCTGTGCCACTTTCTCTTTATCAAGAAAGTTGCCCTGCTGGATGTTGACCTTGTAGATGCAGCCCCCAGTAAGGGGAAACGCCACCAACCCTGCCAGCACGAAAGCTCGTCCGCGCTGGAGACATGTAATCAAGTAGTTCATAATCCGCGAACTATACCGGAATCGTCTCCGGAATAGGCCCGGAATAGGCCCGAAATAGGTAAATAGCAGAGGCCCCCCATTGGAAAGTAAAGACTTACGTCGCGCCGGTTTGAAGGTCACCCTACCTCGCCTGAAAATTCTGGAGATTCTTGAAGGCAGCGAGCAGCGTCATATGAGCGCTGAGGACCTGTACAAGTCTCTACTGGAGTCCGGCGAAGATATTGGCCTGGCCACCGTGTATCGCGTGCTTACCCAGTTTGAGAGCGCGGGGTTGGTGGTGCGGCACCACTTTGAGGGTGGCACCTCGGTGTTCGAGCTAGACGACGGCGCTCACCACGACCATATCGTATGCGTCAAGTGCGGCCGGGTGGACGAATTCATGGACGAGGTTATCGAGAAGCGGCAGCAGGAAATCGCGGCGCGGGCGGGCTATGAGATGACCGACCACTCGCTGTACATCTATGGCATTTGCGCGGACTGCGCGAACGGCACTCAGAGCGCCTAGTCAACGGGGTATTGCCAGTTCCTGGCGTAAATCCGGCGCGCGACGGTGATGTCAATGCGCGGGGCTTATGGTAAAGCCCCGTCGAGCACTATTTAGCGACTAATCCCCACTCTCAGGACTGCGCACGCTCGCGCATTTCTCGGGCGTGTTCAAGTGTCCGCTCAGTAATCTTGATGCCGCCCATCATGCGTGCCAGTTCCTCGATACGCGCCTGCTCCGCTAGCGGCTCCACCCGGGTAAAGGTCTGCCCCTTGTGAGTGTGTTTGCTCACCTGCACGTGCTGGTGGGCCTGGCTGGCGACCTGCGCTAGATGGGTGACGCACAGTACCTGGCAGCGCTGGCCCAGGGTGCGCAGCGACTGACCAACGATTTCCGCCACTCCGCCGCCAATGCCACTGTCTACTTCATCAAAGATCAAAGCCGGCGTCTGGTGCGCTTCGGCAGCGACCAACTCCAATGCCAGCGCGATGCGGGCAAGTTCGCCGCCGGAGGCGACTTTGGCGAGTGGTCCGGCCGGCTGGCCCGGGTTGGCGCTGACTAGGAAACTAATCTGGTCCATGCCGTGCGCGGTGTACTTTTGCGTCACTTGCGCCTCATCCAGCCCGTCGACTAGCCAACTCACCTCAATATCGAATACCGCCTCAGGCATGCCGAGCGTGCGGATATGCCCGGTGACGGTTTTCGCCAGCGCGGCGGCGGCTTTCTGCCGCGCCTTGCTCAGTTTTTTGGCCGAGTTCAGATACGTCTTTCCGGCCTTGTTCAATTGCGCGCTCAGCTGCGCCACACGTGTGTCCAGTTGGCTGATATCGGCCAGTTGCTGGCGCAGATCTTGCGCAAAGGCAGGTAACTCGCCGGCCTTCACTCGATGCTTGCGGGCCAGATCCTCGATGTCAGCAAGTCGCGATTCCACCCAGTGCAGGCGGTTAGGGTCCAGCTCCAAGGTGCCGACGTAGCGTTCTAACCCGTCGGTGGCTTCGGTCAGCTGGATTTCGGTTTCACGCAGCAGCCCCAGCACGTCCAGCAGTTGCGGGTCGAGGCGCGCGCTGGTATCGACCAGCGTCGCCGCTTGCGCCGCCAGGCTCGCCAGCCCGCCATCACCGCCGGCCGCATCGCCGCGCAACAGCGCCAACGCGCGTTGGGTGTCGGCCAGCAGTTCGCCCTGGTGGGCGAGGCGTTTGTGTTCGTGTCCTAGCTCGGTAATTTCGTTGTCACCCAGGGCGAGTGCGTCCAACTCGCTGACATGATGACGCAGCAGCTCCAGTTGCTCTGGGCCGCCGCCGGCACGGGCGTGCAGGGCGGCAAGCTGTTCGCGCAGTTGCGCCCACTTCGCGTAGGCATTGGCGGTACGCGTGGCGGCATCGCCCACTTGCGGGGTCTGGTCCAGCATTGCACGCTGCACCGCGCCGCGCAGCAGCGACTGATTGGCGTGCTGGCCGTGGATGTCCACCAGCAAGGCAGACAGTTGGCGCAGGCTTTGCACCGGGGCGCTGTGACCGTTGATGAACGCACGCGAGCGACCCTCGCGGCTGACTACGCGCCGTACGATGCACTCCTCATCACCGTCCATGGCCTGTTCGGCCAGCCATTGCGCGGCGGCAGGGGCAGCACTCAGGTCAAATTGGGCGGTGATCTGCGCGCGCTCCGCACCGTGACGGACTGCCGCGGCATCCGCCCGCCCGCCCAGCGCCAGACTGAGCGCGTCGACCAGAATAGACTTTCCCGCACCGGTCTCACCGGTCATCACCGTGAGACCGTCGGTGAACGCCAGCTGGACGTCGTCGATAATGGCAAAATTCTGGATGTGCAGGTCAGTTAGCATTGTCGATAGCGGTTCGTGGCGGCTCATTGAAAGCGCGCATTATCGCCGGGCTAGATGCTGGCGGGTAGGGGCAATGAGCGAGCTTTTGGGTAAATTGCGGTGGCATCGGGCGGCCGATCCCGCGGTGATGTGTCAAATCTCGCCGGGCCGCGCCTCCCGCCCCCGGCCCCAGCGCAGCTTCAAACGCAGCGTTTTGTAGTAGTCATAGTTGTGAGGATGCAGCAGCGTGACGTGACGTTTTGAGACTTTTACCGTTAATCGCTCACCCGGATGGATCTCAGCTAGTGTGGCGCCGTCGCAGGTCACCTGAGCGCGGGTGTCTGCGCGATGACCCAGGCGGATCTCAATCTGTGCGGCCTTCGGTACCACAATGGGCCGATCACTTAGCGTGTGCGGGCAAATGGGTACCAGCGCTAGTGCCTCCAGAGAGGGTGAGAGGATCGGGCCACCGCAAGAAAGCGCGTAGGCCGTAGAGCCGGTGGGTGTCGCCACGATCAGGCCATCACCGCCGTGGGTGTTCACATAAGTGCCATCCACCCAGGTTTCGAACTCCAGCATGCGTCCGACATCCCACTTCTGCAGTACGATGTCGTTCAGCCCATAACAGATCTCCTCGCGACCTTCGATACAGGCCTCCAGCATCACCCGCTTTTCGGTGGTGAACTTGCCGTCTAGCACGTCGGCCACCCGCTCCAGCATGTCGTCCGCACCGATGTCGGCCAAAAAACCCAGGCGCCCGCGGTTGATCCCAAGAATGGGCGCGTCGTGCTCGGCCGCGAGGCCCGCGGCATGTAGCATGGTGCCGTCGCCGCCCACGGCCATCAGCAGGTCGGCGCGCTGTACGATGCTTTGAAGGGGGCCGGTTTCCACGGTTGGGCCCAGATCGGTGTCCGTCGCTTGCGCCAGCGCGGTAATTCCACGGGTGTGCAGGAAGTCCCCCAGCGCGATTAATGGTTCGGTCACGCGCGGGTCGTCGTGCCGTCCAAGCAGGCTTACGGTGGCGAAGGTCTGGCTCATTCAAAACCACTCACAGTGCAGGCAGATGCCCATAACACGCTGGGTTGTAGCACGATCCGCCACGCAACGCCTAATCTGCTCCGGGCCTGGTCCGGTGACTGAGCGAGCTTGGCAACGTGGCCGGTTTGCTTGACCTTAGCCATTGTCGTTGCTAGCTTTTTATCAATCCTCTGTAGTACGCCTTCTGTGGCGCATTGAGCCAGACCAAGTATGTCATCCGACGAAGACATCATCGAGATTTCCGACCGGGCGCAGCACCTGCTTAAAACCTTGGTAGAGGTCTATATTCGCGATGGCCAGCCAGTGGGCTCGCGCACACTTACCCGCAGCTCCGGCCTGTCGGTCAGCGCGGCGACCGTGCGCAATGTGATGTCCGATCTTGAGGAGCAGGGGTATATCAGCGCACCGCACACCTCTGCTGGGCGCGTGCCAACGGATAAGGGATATCGTTTGTTCGTGGACACCTTACTGAAGGTACAACCTTTGAGTGCCCCGGAGGTGCAGCAGCTGCAGCAGCAGCTAGGCGGTGATCATCAGCCGGGCGCGGAGCTGGCCAGTTCCGCCTCTAACATGCTCTCGGCGATTACCCAACTGGCGGGCGTGGTCACCGTGCCCACCACCCAGCATTACGCACAGTTGCGCCAGATCGAATTCCTGCCGCTGTCAGACAACCGCGTCCTGGCGATTTTGGTGATCAACGCCCAAGATGTGCAGAACCGCATCCTGCACCTGAACCGCAGCTATAGTCAGTCTGAGCTGCAGGTGATCTCCAACTATCTCAATCAGCAGTTTGCCGGACGCGATATCTCGCAAGTCCGCGCCGCCCTGTTGGAGGGGCTGAGCAGCACCCGCGAGTCGATGAACCAGGCCATGATGGACGCCATTCAGATTGCGCACCAGGCGCTGGATGATAGCGCGGGTGTGGCCAAGGAGTACGTGCTGGCGGGGCAGACTAACCTGATGAGCTTTGAGGAACTGGCCGGCCCGGACACCATGCGCGAGCTGTTTGAGGCCTTTAACCGTCAGCGAGACATCCTGCATTTGCTCGATCAGTGCCTGAGCGCCGACGGCGTGCAGATATTCATTGGTCAGGAGTCCTCCCATGCAGGTCTTGAGGAGTGCTCGCTGGTGACCGCCCCGTACACCCTGAACGACGAGGTTGTCGGGGTGCTTGGGGTGATCGGGCCCACCCGCATGGCCTATGAAAGAGTGATTCCCATTGTCGATGTCACGGCAAAATTGTTGGGCGCGGCCTTGAAATACAATCCCTCGGCCCAATAGACCATCTCAACCTGTCATATGACTCGCGTGCCGAGCGCTGCCCGGCGCGGTGTTGTGTTGATTTGTAACTGTTTTTTGGAAGGGGAAGCACTTCGATGACACAGGATGGCCGATCTGAGCCAGGCGCCGAGCGGGCGCTGGACTCAACGCAGGAGGCGCCCGAGGCGGCAGCCGATGGCGTTGGCGTGCCGGACGTTGCGCTGCTGCAGGCGCAGCTTGAGAAAGTTCAGGGCGAGGCCCAGGCGAACTGGGACAAGTATCTGAGAGAAGCGGCGGAGATGCAGAATCTGCGCAAGCGCACGCGGGATGATCTTGAGAAAGCCCGCAAATTTGGCATTGAGAAGTTCGCCGCGGCGATGCTCGATGTGCACGACAGCCTGGAGATGGGGCTTTGCGCTGCGGCCGAATCGCCCTCGCTGGAGGCACTGACGGAAGGCAGCGAGGCGACCCTGCGTCAACTCGGGCAGGTATTTGAGAAATTCGGGCTGGAGGTGATCGATCCGGTCGGCCAACCCTTTGACCCGAATCTGCACGAGGCCATGACCATGCTGGTCAGCCCGGAGGTGACGGGTGAGCAGGTGCAAACGGTGGTGCAGAAGGGTTACACGCTGAACGGGCGCCTGCTGCGTCCGGCCCGCGTGATTGTGGTGCGACCGGACCCGGGTGCCACCGGCTGAGCCCCGGTGCGCTTGAACGGCGCCATTTGCGCCCCCATTTAGAGTTTTAATTAGTTATTCAAGGTGGAGTAGATCCAGCATGGGCAAGATTATCGGAATCGACCTAGGCACCACGAACTCGTGTGTCGCTGTCATGGAAGGCGATACGCCGAAAGTTCTGGAGAACAGCGAGGGCGATCGTACGACGCCCTCGATTGTTGCGTTCAAGGAAGATGACGGGCAGAACGAGGTTCTGGTCGGCCAGCCGGCCAAACGCCAGGCGGTCACCAACCCGCAAAACACGCTGTACGCGGTCAAGCGCCTGATCGGGCGCCGGTTCGAAGACGATGTGGTACAGAAAGACATCGACATGGTGCCGTACAAGATAGTCAAGGCAGACAACGGCGATGCCTGGGTGATGGCCAATGGCAAAAAGATGGCGCCGCCGGAAGTATCTGCCCGGGTGCTCATGAAGATGAAGCAAACGGCTGAAGACTACCTGGGCGAGCCGGTGACCGAGGCGGTTATTACCGTCCCCGCCTACTTCAACGATTCCCAGAGGCAGGCGACCAAGGATGCCGGCAAGATTGCCGGGCTTGAGGTTAAGCGCATCATTAACGAGCCCACCGCGGCCGCGCTGGCCTATGGCATGGACAAAAAGCGCGGCGACAGCAAGATTGCCGTGTATGACCTGGGTGGCGGTACGTTTGATATCTCGGTGATTGAGATCGCGGAGGTGGACGGTGAGCACCAGTTTGAAGTGCTGGCCACCAACGGCGATACATTCTTGGGCGGCGAAGACTTTGATATGCAAATCATCGTCTATCTGGCCGACGAGTTTAAGAAAGAGAGCGGTATTGATATCCGCGAAGATCCGCTGGCCATGCAGCGTCTGAAAGACGCGGCAGAGAAAGCCAAAATCGAGCTCTCATCTTCCACCCAGACCGAGATTAACCTGCCTTACGTGACGGCTGACGCCAGTGGTCCCAAGCACCTGAACATCAAGCTCAGCCGGGCCAAACTGGAATCGCTGGTTGATGAGCTGATTAAACGCACTCTCGCGCCGTGCAAAGTGGCCCTGAAAGATGCCGGCCTTAGCGTGAGCGAGATTGACGATGTGATTCTGGTAGGTGGTCAGACGCGCATGCCCAAAGTGCAAGAAGCGGTGCAGAACCTCTTTGGCAACGAACCGCGCCGTGACGTGAATCCAGATGAGGCCGTGGCCGTGGGTGCTGCCATCCAGGGCGGTGTGCTGGCGGGCGACGTCAAAGACGTGCTGCTGCTGGACGTCACCCCGCTGTCGCTGGGCATCGAGACCCTGGGACGTGTGATGACTAAGCTGATCGACAAGAACACCACCATCCCGACCAAGGCGACACAGGTGTTCTCAACGGCAGAAGACAATCAGACCGCCGTGACCATTCACGTGCTTCAGGGTGAGCGCGAACGCGCAGCGGACAACAAATCGCTCGGACGTTTTGATCTGGCCGATATCCCGCCGGCGCCCCGTGGGGTGCCGCAAGTAGAGGTGAGTTTTGATATCGATGCTAACGGTATTTTGAACGTCTCCGCTAAAGACAAAGCCAGTGGTAAAGAGCAGACCATTGTCATCAAGGCCTCCAGTGGCCTGTCGGACGATGAGATTGCGGCCATGGTGGACGATGCCGAGGCCCACGCGGATGAAGATCGCAAGTTCCGCGAGCTGGTGGACGTGCGTAATCAGGCCGAAGGCATGCTGCATGCCTCCGAGAAGGCGCTGGCGGATCTGGGCGAAAAGGTCGAAGAGGAAGAAAAGCAAAAAGTGGAAGCGGCTGCAGCTGCCTTGCGCGAAGTGCTGGAATCCGACGATAAAGAGGCTATCGAAGAGAAGTCCGCAGCACTGGCTGAGGCCTCCGGCACCATCGCGCAGCGTGTTTATGCTGAGCAGGCCGAGGCTGAGGGCGGCGAGAGTGCGGACGGCGACGCTAGCGACGACGACAACGTTGTGGATGCCGAATTCGAAGAAGTCAAAGACGAGAAGTAGCGCGCTAACGAGTGACCGCACACTATGCCTGAAGATTATTACAAGACGCTGGACCTTGGCCGCGATGCCTCAGAGGCTGAGCTCAAGAAGGCCTATCGACGCAAGGCGATGAAGTATCACCCGGACCGCAATCCGGGTGATGCCGGTGCGGAGGCGCAGTTCAAGGAAGTCAAAGCGGCCTACGAGGTCCTCAGCGATCCTCAAAAGCGCCAGGCCTACGACCAGTTTGGCCACGCCGGGGTGAATCCCGGCGGCGGCGGTGGCGGCTTTCAGGCCGGCGACGTTGGTGATGTGTTTGGCGATATCTTCGGCGACATTTTCGGTGGCGGCCGGGGTGGCGGCGCAGGACGTGGTCGGCGCTCCCGAGTGTTCCGCGGTGCGGATCTGCGCTATGAGCTGGATCTGGAGCTGGAAGAGGCGGTGTTCGGCACGAAAGTCGAGATCGATATTCCCAGCTTGAGCGCTTGCGAGGCATGCGATGGCAACGGTGCCGAACCCGGTAGCAAACCGGTTAGCTGTGAGACCTGCGGTGGCAGCGGTCAGGTACGGATGCAGCAGGGCTTTTTCTCATTGCAACAGACCTGCCCGCGTTGTCGTGGGCAGGGCGAGGTGATTGGCAGCCCCTGCGTCAAGTGCCGCGGCCAGGGACGGGTTGAACAGACCCGCACACTGGCGGTGACAGTGCCCGCAGGTGTGGATAGCGGGGATCGTATCCGTCTGCCCGGCGAGGGCGAGGCGGGACGCAACGGTGGTCCGTCCGGTGATCTATACGTTGAGGTCAGGCTCAAAGGGCACCCCATCTTCGAGCGTGACGGGGCCGATTTGTCCTGCGAGATACCGGTGTCCTTCGTCACCTGTGCGCTGGGCGGGTCGGTAGAGGTGCCGACGCTGAATGGTGCGGTCTCGCTGAAGATTCCGGTGGGTACGCAGTCCGGACGTACCTTCCGTCTGCGCGGCAAGGGCGTAAAGCCAGTGCGCGGAGGGGCTATTGGCGACCTGTACTGCCAGGTCACCGTAGAAACCCCAGTGAATCTCACATCCGCCCAGAAAGACCTGCTGCGCAAATTCGAAGGCACGATGGAGAAAGACAAGACCGGACGCCACAGCCCGCGTGAGCGTACCTGGATCGATCGGGTGAAAGAATTCTTCGATGACCTCGGGGACTGATCCGGCGCTGCATCTGGCCTTGCTCGGTGCTAGCGGGCGCATGGGCCGGGCACTGTTTGAAGCACTGGCAGCGATGCCGGACGGGCAGAGCGCTGCGATCTGTATCAGTGGGGCGTTGGCCTCGCAAGGCAATCCCGGACTGGGCCAGGATGCCGCTGGGCTGCTCGGCCATCCTGCATGCGGGGCGAACCTCACCGACGATCTGAACACGGCCCTGGCCGGTGCCGATGTTGCCATCGACTTCACGTTGCCGGACTGCCTCGGCGCGACGCTCACCGCCTGCCAGCGGCATGGCTGTGCTTTGCTCAGCGGCGTCACCGGCCTGGCCGCGGATGATTTGCAGCAGCTACGCGATGTTGCCGCCCATATCCCGATCCTGCATGCGCCCAACATGAGCACGGGCGTGAACGTGGCGTTCGAACTGGCCGCGCTTGCCGCCCGCCTGTTGGGGCCGGCGTATGACGTGGAAATACTAGAAACGCATCACAACGCCAAGCGGGACGCGCCCTCTGGCACTGCGTTGCGCTTTGGCGAGGTTATCGCGGCGCAATCCGGTCAGCGGCTGGAAGATATTGCCGCCGGCATGGGGCCAGGCGAGGATCGCCACGGGGCGCGGCTGGCGGGCAGCATCGGTTTCGCCAGCCTGCGCGGCGGTGACATACCGGGTGAGCACACCGTGATGTTCGCTGGCCCTGGCGAGCGCATCGAGATCACGCACCGCGCTGGATCGCGGGCTGCCTTCGCCAACGGCGCCTTGCAGGCCGTTCGCTGGCTGCGCCAGCAACCGCCTGGGCTCTATAGCATGGCCGATATGGTGGTGGCCTGATCGGGGCCGATTACTTTTTTAGCGCCCAACGGGGTAGCGAACCGCTGCCACCTCCAGTACAATCGCGCTCCCAGAACATGCGCGTCCCGAACGGGTCGAATTCGATGGATAAAAACGGGCGAGGTCATGCGTTGACCCCCCGTTTTTTGCAATCCGGCGTGCTGAAGTCTGGGAGAATCTGGAGTGATAATACCCGCTGTGATGGCGCTGGCCGATGGCAGTCTCTTTCACGGAGAGTCGATTGGCGTTTCCGGCTCGACTGTCGGCGAAGTCGTATTTAATACGGCCATGACGGGGTATCAGGAGATACTCACCGACCCGTCCTACTGCCGCCAACTTGTTACCCTCACCTATCCGCATATTGGCAATACTGGCACCACCGGCGAAGACGATGAGTCTGCGCGGGCGTTTGCCGGCGGCCTAGTCGTGCGGGACGTGCCGACACACGCCTCCAACTGGCGTCAGCAGGGAAGCTTGGGGGCGTTTTTGCAGGCTCAGAACCTGGTGGCGATCAGCGGGCTCGACACCCGGGCGCTAACGCGTGTGATTCGCGAGCGCGGCGCTCAGCCCGGCTGCATCCTCACCGGCGATGGCGAGCAGATGCCGGACGTAGAGCGGGCGGTCGCGATGGCGCGCGAGTTTCCGGGGCTGGCGGGTATGGACCTGGCCAAGGTGGTTTCGACCGCAGCGGCATACGACTGGGATGAAGGCTGCTGGCGGCATCCCCAGGACGCCCCACTGAACGTACATCGCGGTGATCGACGGTGGCGGGTGGTGGCCTACGATTTTGGTATCAAACACAATATCCTGCGCCTGCTGGTGGAATACGGTTGCGAGGTGACGGTGGTTCCCGCGCAAACGCCCGGCGAGCAAGTGCTGGCGATGAAGCCTGACGGGGTGTTTTTATCTAACGGCCCCGGCGATCCGGAGCCTTGCGACTACGCCATCAAAGCTATTGCCACGTTGCTGGCCGAAGGCCTGCCGATGTTTGGCATTTGCCTTGGCTATCAGCTTTTGGGGCTGGCGAGCGGGGCCGCCACCGTAAAAATGAAATTCGGACATCACGGGGCCAACCATCCGGTGCTGGATATGGCCAGTGGCAAGGTGATGATCACCAGCCAGAACCACGGATTTGCGATTGATGAGGCGACGTTGCCCGCGCAGTTGCAGCCCACTCACCGATCGTTGTTTGACGACACCCTGCAGGGCGTCGAGCGCACCGATTGTCCGGCGTTTGGTTTTCAGGGCCATCCTGAGGCCAGCCCGGGGCCACACGACATACGCCCGCTGTTTGAGCGCTTTATCCACATGATGCAACGTACGCACGCATGAGGTACTGCATTTTCACACTTACTGAGGCCATCTGAATGCCGCGCAGAACCGATATTGAAAGCATTCTGATCATCGGCGCCGGGCCCATCGTGATCGGTCAGGCCTGCGAGTTTGACTATTCCGGCACGCAGGCCTGCAAGGCGCTGCGCGAGGAGGGTTACCGGGTGATCCTGGTGAATTCCAATCCGGCTACGATCATGACCGACCCGGATGTGGCGGACGCGGTGTACATCGAGCCGGTGATGTGGGAGCGGGTAGCCCGCGTGATCGAAAAAGAACGCCCGGACGCCATCCTGCCAACCATGGGTGGGCAGACCGGGCTTAACTGTGCGCTGGACCTTGCCCGTGAAGGAATACTGAACGCCTTTGGGGTGGAGCTGATCGCGGCTTCCCGTGAGGCTATCGATATGGCAGAAGATCGCGAGCAGTTTCGTCGCGCGATGAACGAGATTGGTCTTGAATGCCCTCGTGCCTTTATGGCGCATACGCTGGAGGAGGCGCTGGAGGTTCAGACCGATATTGGGTATCCGGTGGTGATCCGTCCATCGTTCACGATGGGCGGCAGCGGCGGCGGCATTGCCTATAACCGCGAAGAGTTTGTCGAGATTATTACCCGTGGTCTGGACCTTTCGCCCACCACCGAGGTGCAGCTTGAGGAGTCGGTGATTGGCTGGAAAGAATTCGAGATGGAGGTGGTGCGCGATCGGAACGATAACTGCATCATCGTCTGCTCAATCGAGAATCTAGACCCGATGGGCATCCATACCGGTGATTCGATTACGGTGGCGCCCGCGCAGACGCTCACCGACAAGGAATATCAGCGCATGCGCACGGCCTCGATCGAGGTGCTGCGCAAAATCGGTGTCGATACCGGCGGCTCGAACGTGCAGTGGGCAGTGAGCCCGCACGACGGGCGCATGTTGATCATCGAGATGAACCCGCGGGTGTCACGCTCTTCGGCGCTGGCCTCCAAGGCCACCGGCTTTCCGATTGCGAAAGTTGCCGCCAAACTGGCAGTGGGCTACACCCTGGATGAGCTGCGCAATGAGATTACCGGCGGTGCGACGCCGGCGTCGTTCGAGCCCAGCATCGATTACGTGGTAACCAAAGTGCCGCGTTTTACCTTTGAGAAGTTTCCCGATGCTGACGGCCGCCTGACCACCCAGATGAAGTCGATCGGTGAGGTGATGGCCATCGGCCGCACCTTCAAAGAATCGTTGCACAAAGCCCTGCGCGGGTTGGAGACGGGCAGCGACGGGCTGAATCCCAAGCTCGTGGGCGACACCACACCCGAGGTGCTGCACCGTCTGCAGCAGGAGCTGCGCACGGCCGGTGACGAGCGCTTGTGGTATGTGGCTGACGCGTGTCGTCATGGTATGCCGATGGCGGAGATCCTACAGCTGACGGGTATTGATCCCTGGTTTTTGGAGCAGATTCGCGAGTTGGTGGAACAGGAGATAGAACTGGCGCGTAATGGCATAGAGTCGTTGTCGGCGCTGCGCCTGCGCCAGCTCAAGCGGGACGGGTTTTCGGATCGCCGGCTGGCCGCGGTGGTTGGCTGCGAGGAAGCGCAGATCCGTGAGCGCCGCCACGCGCTGAGCGTACGCCCGGTGTACAAACGCGTGGACACCTGCGCAGCAGAGTTCTCTACCAGCACAGCCTATATGTACTCCACCTACGAGCAGGAGTGCGAGGCCGAGCCGAGTGATCGGCGCAAGATCATGATTCTGGGCGGTGGCCCCAACCGCATCGGCCAGGGCATTGAGTTTGACTACTGCTGCGTTCATGCCGCGTTGGCGTTACGCGAGCACGGTTTCGAGACCATCATGGTCAACTGCAACCCGGAGACGGTATCGACCGACTTTGATACCTCCGACCGGCTTTACTTCGAATCACTGACCCTGGAAGACGTGCTTGAAATTGTGCACGTGGAGCAACCGGAAGGCGTGATCGTGCAGTATGGCGGGCAAACTCCGCTAAAGCTGGCGCGTGCGCTCGAAGCAGCCCAAGTGCCCATTATTGGCACCTCGCCGGATTCGATCGATTTGGCGGAAGATCGTGAACGCTTCCAGAAGCTGGTGCAGGACTTAGGGTTACGGCAACCGCCCAACCGCACCGCTAGCAGCCCCGAGCAGGCGCTGGCGCTGGCCTCGCAGGTGGGCTTTCCGCTGGTGGTACGCCCGTCCTACGTGCTGGGCGGTCGGGCGATGGAGGTGGTGTTCAGCGACAGCGAGCTGAGCGAATACATGCAAACCGCAGTGCAGGTCTCAGGCGCCAGTCCGGTGCTGCTGGATCACTTTCTGGACATGGCGGTTGAGGTAGACGTTGATATCGTTTGTGATGGCGAGGATGTACTGGTTGGCGGCATCATGGAGCATATCGAGCAAGCGGGTATTCACTCTGGCGATTCGTCCTGTTCGCTGCCACCGATTACCCTTAGCGATAACGTCCAGGCTCAGTTGAAAGACCAGGTCGGTCAGCTGGCGCGCGCACTTAAAGTGGTGGGTATCATGAACACCCAGTTTGCGATTCAGGGCGAGGATATTTACCTCTTGGAGGTCAACCCGCGCGCCTCACGCACCGTGCCTTTCGTATCCAAGGCGGTGGGCTTGCCGCTGGCCAAGATTGGCGCACTGGTGATGGTGGGGCACAGCCTCAAAGCACAGCGCGTGGATGGCGAGCGTCGCCCGCGCCACTACTCAGTCAAAGAGGCTGTATTCCCGTTTGCCAAATTCCCGGGCGCCGATCCAATTCTGGGACCTGAGATGAAGTCGACTGGCGAGGTCATGGGTACTGGGCGATCTTTTGGCGAGGCTTTCGCCAAAGCGCAGATCGCTGCCGGCATTCGTCATCCAGCCAAAGGAGCAGTGCTGTTGAGTGTGCGCGGCCCGGATAAACCGGGCGCAGTGGAGCTTGCAAGGTTGCTGATGGCGCGCGGATTCGAGATCATCGGCACTTCCGGCACCGCTGATGCGCTGGAACAGGCCGGTATTCCTTGCCGACGGGCGAACAAGGTGCGGGAAGGTCGCCCGCATATCGTCGATATGATCAAGAACGAAGAAATTGATCTCATCGTCAATACCACTGAGGGCAAGCAGGCAATAATGGAGTCGAACTCGATCCGCCGCGAGGCGGTACGCCGCAAGGTTACGTGTTACACCACGCTGTCCGCTGCACTGGCCAGTTGTTCGGCGCTGGATCATTTGAACAACGCAGAGGTAAACCGATTGCAACAGCTGCATCGGGAAATGTACTGAATGAAAAAATTTCCCCTCACCGAGATTGGGGCACAGGCGCTGCGTGAAGAGCTGCGACGTCTCAAATACGAAGACCGCCCGCGCGTGATCGAGGCGATTGCCGTGGCACGCGAGCATGGCGACCTGAAGGAAAACGCCGAGTATCACGCCGCGCGCGAGCAGCAGAGCTTTATCGAAGGGCGCATAAAAGACATTGAGGCCAAGCTGTCGCTGGCGCAGATTATTGATGTCACCAAGATGAAGCCGGACGGTCGTGTTGTGTTCGGCGTGACGGTAACGCTGGTGGACGTAGAGGACGACAGCGAGAAGCGTTATCAGATCGTCGGTGAGGATGAGGCCGATATCAAGGCGGGCAAGATATCTATTTCCTCACCCATTGCCCGTGCACTGATTGGCAAAAGCCAAGGCGACGAGGTGGACGTGAAGGCGCCAGGTGGCGTACGCGGCTACGAGATTATGAAGGTCGAGTACATTTAACCTTCACGCTCGCTAGCGCGTAGTCAGAGCTTGATTTTTGGCTTGTCCGGGTTACGCCGGAACAATAAGGCAGAGTTGCCGATGCGGTGGATAAGCTGGGCGCTGTGCTGCTCGCAGATTTGCGCAATCAGGCTGTCTCGCAGCTCCCGGTCGCCGACGCGTACTTTTATCTTGATCAGTTCGTGCGCGCGCAAGGCGCTCTGAAGCTCGTCATTGACGTTCTCACTAAGTCCAGCGCTGGCTAGCATGACCACTGGTTTGAGCGCGTGGCCAAGCCCGCGCAAGCGCTTTTTTTGTGATTCTTTCAACGTGTGTATCTGACTCATGGACCGTCCTTCTCCCCGGCTGGCGCGTAAAGGTACCGTAAGTAGCGTGCGAATGCCCGCACTTACCCGGTGGGGGCGTCGCGAGCTTGCCTGGGGGCGCGTATGAGCCGCAAAGGGCGCGGCTCATGGATGGATGAGCAACTGCGCGATCCGTACGTGCGCCGTGCGCACCAGGAAGGCTGGCGCTCCCGCGCGGTGTACAAGCTGGAAGAGGTGCTAAAGGCCAGCCGAGTGGTCAAACCCGAATCCGTGGTCGTGGATCTGGGGGCTGCGCCCGGTGCGTGGAGCCAGTTTGTCGCCAAATGGCAGGCCGGTCGCGGGCGGGTGATCGGCGTGGACCTGTTGGCGATGGAGCCGCTCAGCGGGGTGGAGTTTATCCAAGGTGATTTTCGTGACGACGAGGTGCTTGCGGCGTTACTGGAACGGGTGGGCGATCAGGGCGTCGGGGTTGTATTGTCGGATATGGCCCCCAATATCACAGGTCATACCGCCGTAGATCAGCCCAGAGCCATGTATCTGGCTGAACTTGCGCTGGATTTTGCGCAGCAAGTCCTGGTGCCAGAGGGCGCCATTGTAGTAAAGCTGTTTCAAGGTGAAGGATTTGATGAATTTGTGAAGCAAGCCCGCACCTGTTTTGCTAGCGTGAAGGTACGTAAGCCCAAAGCGTCACGGCCGCGAAGCCGCGAAGTCTACTTGGTAGGCAGCGGATTTGTGGGGCGTAACGTTTAGTCACCTCCTGAGCACTTTACTGTGGCCTGAGTGCTGGCGAGGAACCTGTGGCTGTAGTACTGTCTAAATTGTTGTATCACTGCGCAAATCCACCCCTAACCTATCCTGGGCGCAGCCTCTGAGGCGCCTTCCCGGAGAGAAGTTTGAACGACCTGACCAAGAACATTATTTTGTGGATCGTCATTGCCGTCGTGCTGGTGTCGGTTTTCAACAGCTTTGGCAGCAATACCCGGCCCACCGATGAGATGGATTACTCCACCTTCCTCTCGCGGGTGAAGAACGGTGAAGTTGCCCGGGTGCGGTTCCAGGGCGATGGGGTCACCATTTCCGGTGAGATGCGCGGGAGCGGCAAACCGTTTCGCACATACTCGCCTGAGACAGACAACAAAGCACTGGTTGGCGATTTGCTGGAGAACAGCGTCGCGATCGAGCAGGCCCGGCCTGAGACTCAGGGCTTTTTGCTGCAGCTGTTTATTTCCTCCTTCCCGATCCTTTTACTGATAGGGGTTTGGGTCTACTTCATGCGCCAGATGCAGGGCGGTGCCGGCGGTCGGGGGGCGATGTCCTTCGGCAAGAGCAAGGCACGGCTGCTTGGCGAGGACCAGGTGAACGTCACCTTTGGCGATGTCGCCGGAGTGGAAGAGGCGAAAGAGGAGGTCAGCGAGATTGTTGACTTTCTTAAAGATCCGGCCAAGTTCCAGCGCCTGGGCGGCAAGATTCCGCGCGGCGTGCTGATGGTAGGGTCGCCCGGAACCGGTAAGACATTGTTGGCGCGTGCGATTGCAGGCGAGGCAAAAGTGCCGTTTTTCACCCTCTCGGGCTCCGACTTTGTGGAGCTGTTTGTAGGTGTGGGCGCCTCGCGTGTTCGCGATATGTTCGATCAGGCGAAAAAGCACGCCCCCTGCATCATCTTTATTGATGAAATTGATGCCGTGGGCCGCCATCGCGGCGCAGGCCTTGGTGGTGGACACGACGAGCGCGAGCAGACTCTGAACCAGCTGCTGGTCGAGATGGACGGTTTCGAAGGCAACGAGGGCATTATTGTCATCGCTGCGACCAACCGCCCGGATGTGCTGGACCCGGCGCTGTTGCGCCCCGGCCGCTTCGATCGCCAGGTAGTGGTGCCACTGCCCGACGTCCGTGGGCGTGAGCAGATTCTTAAAGTCCACATGCGTAAAGTGCCTGTCGGCGAGGATGTACGCCCTGGGATTATCGCGCGGGGCACGCCGGGCTTCTCCGGTGCTGATCTTGCCAACTTGGTGAACGAGGCAGCGTTGTTCGCGGCCCGGGCCAACCGGCGGATCGTTAGTATGGAAGAGTTCGAGAAAGCCAAGGACAAGATCATGATGGGGGCCGAACGGCGTTCCATGGTGATGAGCGACGATGAGAAGAAGCTCACCGCGTATCACGAGGCGGGCCATGCGATCGTGGGTCTGCAGGTGCCGGATCACGATCCTGTATACAAAGTCACCATTATCCCGCGTGGCCGAGCGCTGGGTGTAACGATGTTCCTCCCGGAGGAAGACCGCTACAGCTACAGCAAGCGTCGCTTGGAGAGTCAGATTTCCAGCCTGTTTGGCGGGCGTATTGCCGAGGAGATGATCTTTGGCTCCGAATCGGTCACCACCGGTGCGTCGAACGATATTGAGCGCGCGACCGAGCTGGCGCGCAATATGGTCACCAAGTGGGGTCTGTCGGACAAACTGGGTCCGCTCACTTACACCGAAGAGAATGGCGAGGTCTTTTTGGGCCGCAGCGTCACCCAGCACAAGCAGGTGTCCGATGTGACTGCGCATACCATTGATGTCGAGATTCGCGATATTATTGATCGCAACTACAAGCGTTCAGAGAAAATCCTGGAGCAGTGGATTGATACGCTGCACTTGATGGCACAGTCGCTGCTCAAGTACGAGACCATCGATCTGGAGCAGATCAACGATATTATGGAAGGGCGCGAACCGCGTCCGCCAGCAGACTGGGATGACGATATCGACTCCGGCTCTGCCGAGGCCAGCAAGATGCCGCCGCCGGCGCCCAAGCCAAAACCCGATCTGGGACCGTCTGCCGCGCAATAGTAACTGCCGGGTCGCGAGGCGGGTCCGCCGCCTGGGCTGGCCAGTGAGTTCTAAACAAGGCCCTGCCGTGCTCGCGCGGCAGGGCCTATACGTTTGTTGATATCGGATTCCAACCAATTGCTGCATCGCGGTGTAGAATACGCGCGTTCGAGCTTATGTAACGTGCGTCACAGAACCTGAGGGGCGAATTGGGCATCGTTAGGGGGCTCGTGAGCACATCTTGCTGCGACGCAGCATTTTGAAATCTACAGTGGAGAGATAGGTATGGGGCGGTACTTCGGCACCGACGGAATTCGCGGCACGGTAGGTGAGGCACCAATGACGGTGGATTTTGCCGTGCGCCTGGCCAGCGCAGCCGGGCGGGTGTTAACCCCCGAAGGCGGCAGCGTTTGTATTGGCAAGGACCCGCGAATTTCGGGCTACATGTTTGAGTCGGCGCTGGAAGCCGGGTTTGTGGCTGCGGGCGTAAACGTGAAGCTGTTGCAGGTCATGCCAACCCCGGGTATTGCTTACCTGACCCGCGTGCTGGGCGCCGATATTGGGGTGGTGATCAGCGCCTCGCATAATCCGTATTTTGACAACGGAATCAAGTTCTTCGACCGCCACGGCGGCAAGTTGTCGGATGATCTGCAGCAGCAGATTGAAGATGCGCTGGAGGACGAGGTAATGACCCAGCCGTCAGTGCGTCTGGGCCGAGCCGAGCGTCGTTACGATGCCGTTGATCGTTATCACGGCTTTTGCTGCCAGTCGGTCGATGGCATCGACTTTTCCGGCATGCGCCTGGTGGTGGATTGCGCTAACGGGGCGACCTATAAGGTGGCGCCGCGGATCTTTTCGGACATGGGTGCCGATGTCATCACCATTGGTTGCTCACCGAACGGCAAGAACATCAACGAAGAGTGTGGCTCGACCGCCACCGGCAGGCTTCAGGCGACGGTGACGGCGCTGGGCGCCGATCTGGGTATCGCGTTTGACGGCGATGGCGACCGCGCCATCATGGTCGACGAGCATGGGCAACTGGTGGACGGCGATGACATGGTCTACATCCTGGCGCTGCAGCGCCAGTCCGAGGAAGCATTACGCGGCCCCGTGGTGGGCACCCTGATGAGCAATCTTGGGCTGGAGCTGGCACTGAAGGCCCACGGGATTGGCTTTGAGCGTACCAACGTGGGCGACAGACACGTGCTCTCGCGACTGCGTGAGGTGGATGGCACCATCGGCGGCGAGTCCTCCGGGCATGTACTGTGCCTGGATCGAACCACCACCGGTGACGGCATTATTACCGCCCTGCAGGTGGTGGCGGCGGTGCGCCAGTCCGGGCGCACGCTGGGTGAGTTGCGCGAAGGGCTCACCAAGCTGCCGCAGCATATGATTAATGTGCGCGTTGCCACGCGTTTTGACGTTGATTCTGCTCCAAGTGTGACTGATGCGCGTGAGGAGGTGGAGCAGGCGTTGGGCGACACCGGACGGGTGGTTTTACGGCCCTCGGGGACCGAACCGGTGATCCGGGTGATGGTCGAGGGACAGGATGATGAACAGGTGCTGGCATACGCCGAACAGCTAGCAGAGGTGGTTCGAGCGGCTGCGCCTATGGCTTGAACGCTTACGGTTAAGCGCTGCCGGCGATTGCTAAGCGAATCGCCTGCGGGG
>CBDUQI010000038.1:0-35588 GCA_965369325.1 uncultured Gammaproteobacteria bacterium | reverse complement strand
ATTGTGCGGAGAGTGGAACTGCAAAGCGTGATGCCCAGAACCGGCCCGCCGCAGGGCGGCAACACAATAGACCTGTTTGGCCAGGGCTTCAGCGACGCGGTGCGGGTGAGCATCGGTGGCAACGTTGCTGGCGACCTAGTGGTGCTTGGCAGTGGCCACATTCAGGTGAAGGCGCCGTCCGGCTCATTCGGCTTCGCCGATGTCGCCGTGGAGAACACGCTGTTTGCCGGCGAGAGCAGTGTGTTGCTGCAGGCGTATTTCTACGCAGGCCGGGAGACTGGCTCGGTGGATCTGTCCACCGATGGGCATGCCTCCAGCCCGGTGACCGCCATCACGCTGCAGAACCAGTTACTGTACGCGGTGACCGGCGGCGGCTACGAAGGGATCGATCGTGAAGGCCGCGTGGTCGGCCAGTTCCAGACCACCCAGGCGCAGCTGGCCGTGGCGGATATTTCCGATCCGGTGAACCCACAGCTGGTCGAGAAAATATTCGCCGATCAGGCACTGCCGTACCATCTGGATGTCACACTGCCGCCGGACGGTTTCCGCGCCATCACGGCCAACGATCTGAACCTGTACATCGGTGGCGGCAACACGCTGTACCACTTTGATCTCACGCTGGCGGCCGATCCGCTGTTGATCAATCAGCTCACGCTGGGTGTGGATGACGTCATCAGTGCGTTGGCTATCAATGATGACCTCATTTATCTCGGCGGCAACTTCGGCGTGCAGATATTGCGCCGCGACGCGGATGCCACTCTGTTCCAACTGGCTACGCTGGACGCTGCCACGTTGGGTGGCGAGGTGGCCGCGCTGCAGGTGGTGGACGATGCGTTGTACGTACTGGTGCCGGAGGCAGGCTCGGTCCTTGAGGTCGACCTGGTCGACGGCGGCTTCGCGGCGCGCAATACCGTCACCCTGACCGACCTGGGCGGCAACGCTTTCTCGGCGGGTGGCATGCTGGTACGGGATGACCTGATGCTGGTCTCCACCGGCCGGGTGGGTACCGTGCTGGCTTACTCGCTGCGCCCGGATGGCGCCAGCCTGCCGGTGGCACAACTGTCACTGGCCTATCTGCTGCAGGCGGGCGATCTGTTTGCCGGCGACTTGTTGCTCTCAGGCCAGACCCTTTACGTGGCCAGCGGCCAGGGCGATGTGCAGATCTTCGATATCTCGCCGTGGCTGGACGGTCGCTTCCAGGAAACCATCAGTCTGCGCAACTACTTTGCGGTCACCGGCTCGGTGGAGGCAATCGCGTTCGGCGGTGAGGCGATCTACGCCGGTACCTCGTTTGTGTACGTGGACGATGAGCCGACCGAGAATCCGCTGGAAGTGGGCGTCACGCCGTCACGCCTGGGCGGCGCCCTGAATACCATCGTGAACGACTTGCTGGTGATTACCGAGCAGTCGCCGTCGCCGCGTGGGCTGCTGCCGGCCAGCGGCGATGTGCAGGTGCAGTTCAACGCCATTTTGGACCCGCAGCAGGTAGAGGACTTTGGTGAGGCGCTGTTTGAGGTCACCCGCTCGGGTGTGCCGCTGTCCGGCTTTGTCTCGGCGCAGATTAACAACACTGGCACCCGCCTGATTTTCCGGCCCAGCCTGCCGTTTGAAGACGGCGTGGAGTACCGAGTGAATGTCTCGGGTGCATTCGCTGACCTGCAGGGCGTCACGCTGGGCGAGGACTACAGCTTCCGCTTTGTGGCGGTGGATGCGGCGCAGCCGGCCATCAGCGGCATTGATCCGCAGTTTGGCAGCTGGCGTGGCGGGGCGCAGATTACGCTGACGGGCAGTGGTTTTGACGCCAACACGCAGATTCTGATCGGTGGCATTGCGCTGGCACCGGGCGACATCATCGCGTTGGCGGACGATGAGATTACCTTCATGTTGCCGGCGCTAGCCGAGGCCCCGCAAAGCAACGTGGTGGTGGGCATCGAAGTGCTCAACGCCGGCCTGAGCGACCTGCGTGTCGCGGCGCTGACCTACGCCGCCGACCCGGTGGTGGAGGCGATCGGCCGTTACGATCCGCTGACCAACACGTTCTTCGCCGGGCAGACGCAGCTTGAGTACAACGCGGGCGAATTCGCGGCGATCGTCGGCAGCGGACTGAACCCGCTCACTACTATCTCGGTGAACGGCCGCGCGGCGCAGTCGCTCACCCTGGTGGAAGCCGGCCTGATCAGCTTCCGCATTCCGGATGACACGCTGGGCACGCTCAGCGTCGAGGTTAGTAATCTGCCGGATCGCTCGGACGCGGTGATCGATACCGCGCTAGATGTGGAACTGCCGGTGACGCTGCAACTGAGTGGCATTGACGGGCAGCAGCGCGCCGGCGATCTGTTGCTCAGCATTGATGATCGCAGCACGACCTCGTTCGCCTACGTCAACACGACCCAGGACGGGGCGGCGCCGGTACGGCTGTCCACCATCGAGGTGGATGGGCGCATTCACGCCTCGGCCCTGTCGGCACGTTACGTGGTGCTAAGCGTGGGCGATAACTATGAGATTCACACTTACGATCTCACCAATATTTACGCACCCGAACTTATCAGTGCGATGCCGAATCCGTTGGCGGTGCCGCACACCGATCTGACCCTGCAGGACAGCACGCTGATCAGCCTGTCCGGCGGTACGCTGTACTTTGGCAACGTGAGCGGTTCGGCGTTCGACACCTTGTCGCTGGCTGCACTGGATGTGGCGGTGGCGGACGACTGGCTGTACGCCCTGTTCGACAATCGGGTGGAACTGCGTACGCTGCAACGCCCGGACGAATTGCTCGCGACACTGCTTACCAGCCTGAGCGATGCCGAACGCCTGCAGGTCTCGCCACAACGTCTGCTGGTGGTGGGTGATGATCAGATCGAACTGCTCGACACCTCAATGGTGTCCCTGGCCGAGCTCACTCCGCTTGGGGTTGCGACTGTTTCGGATCTGCGCAACGCCGCACTGTCAGGCGAGCTGCTGGCCAGTGCTACGGGCTCGGGCAGCGGCGCGCGGCTGACGCTGTACGACGTCAACTTGCCGGACGGCGGCACCACAGCATTGGAGCTGGTGCGGGTGGCAGATATGCGCAGCGGCGTGACCTCCGGGCAGGCCTCGCTGCGTTACGTTGGCGATTTGATTGAGTGGCAGGCGGGTAACAGTTACTACAACGCTCAGGTGCCCGTGCCCAACACCGTCGGCGTGAATCCGCGTGACGGCATCGCCGATGCGGCCGACACCGTAAGTATGAGTGTCACCGGCAGCGCCTTGGCCTGGGACAGCGTTGTGTTGGATGTGGCACCGGCCGGGCTGGGGCCATTGCCGGGCGACACACGTCTTCTGGGCGATCAGCTCGAGTTTATTATTCTGGGCGACGTGTACCTGCCAGGCGCCCGCTACGACTTGGCGTTGTTCAACGATCCCGCGCCCGTGATCGCCGGCGCCAACATCCAGTTTGATATGCCGTGGCAGTTGGCCAGTCAGTCGGCCTTCGGGTTGGCCCCGGCCCGGGTTGATCGGATTACCCCGGCCACAGCGCTGGCAAACGCCACCACCGCGTTCACGCTAACCGGGGCGCAGTTGCAGGATGTCGCCAGTATCCAACTGAACGACACCAGCGTGGCGACTTGGACCGTGGCCGGCGATGGTGCCTCGCTGGCATTCAGTGTGCTGCTGGGCGACGCTGGTATTTACAGCCTGCACGTGACCCACTCCGGCGGTGGCGACACGCTGGCCGGTGCGGTGCTGGTAAGCGAGCTGTTGCAGTTATCTTCCGTCATCTCGGATAACCCCGCGGGCACGGACAAGGCGAGCGACGCCGGTGGCGATGTGATCACCGTCAGCGGCGATGGGTTCAACGGCGCGATGACCGTGCACTGGTTGGAAGCCGGCGGTGGCTTTGAACCGGGCCCGACTAATGCGGTGAACTTTACCCTTGGCACCGACATTACCTTTGCCACGCCTGCTGCCACGCCTGGCACCGATTATCGTGTAGTGGTGCGCAAGTCCGACACGGGTGAGTCGGTGGATGCGCCGGGTGTCCTGCAGGGCATTGATGACACCCGTCCGAGCTTGCTCAGCTCGCAGGCACTGACCCAGACCGCACCGTTGCGCTTGGTGTTCAGCGAGCCGGTACAGGTGGCCGGTTACTCCGTTATCGCGGAGGATCTGGATTACAACGCCACCGGTGCCAGCGATGTCACCGCGCAGTTCGAGTTGCTGGTGAGCGGCGATACCCTCACGCTGCAGCCGCAGATCGGCGTGAGCCTGGTGAACAACGCGTCCTACGCGCTTAGCGTTAATGCCATTACCGACGCCAGTGCGAATGTCGCGCTGAACGGCAACGGCGGGGGCGGCAGCATCAGCGGCGGCAACTTTGCCAGCGAGTTGCTCACCCAGGACACATTGGCACCGATTGAACTGACACTGGTAGACGAAGACGGCCAGCCGGTCAGTCTCGCCAGCCAGCTGATTCGTGGGCGTCAGTACATCCTGAGCGCCAGCGCGCGTGACAACATCACGGCCGATGAGGAACTGGACTACAGCGTGCGCCGCTCCAGTGACGGCGGCCTGAGCTTTGGTCCGCAGCAGAACGTGATTGGCGACAGCTTCGAAGTGAACGTGCTGCAGTCCGATGACAATCTGGCCTTCCTGGTGCAGGTGGAAGATCGCAACGACAACGCCGCTGAGCAGCGTTTTGATGCGAGTGTGATCGATCCGAGCATTGCCATCGGCGCAGTGCGTACCGAGCCGAGTCCGGTCGAAGAGGCCACCCGCGCCGACATCGTGTTTGATCTGTCCGGTGATACCCAGTTGCTCACCGGCGCAGAAATCCGGGTGTTCGATCAGTGGTTCGATGCGGAACTGGCGGTGCTTAGCGACAGTGCGGCGACCGCCACGGTCTCTTACCTGCATCCGCGCCTGGAGGAGATCACGCCGGCCACCGACGTGCCGGTGGAGCTGCGTCTGCTGTTTGGCTTTGACGGCATTCAGTTGGTGGCCGACAGCTACCCGCTGGTGCCGGACGCCACCGCGCCCACGCTCAGCATCGTCTCGCCCTCCGGCGGGGATCTGGTACCGCTGGATCAATCACTGGATGTGCTGATTCAGGCCTTTGATACCTACGGCATCGATCGGGTTGAAGTCCAGCGCGACGGCGGCGGTTATGCCGCGCTCAGCAACCCGGGGCGTTACACCTTTACCCCGGACGCGCTAGACCCGGTAGTGATCGAAGCGCGGGCGTTTGATCCCACCGGCAATGTTAGCGATGTTGCCAGTATTACGCTGCAGCCATACGACCCAGGCGCCGGTGAGCCGTCGCTGCAGGTGCTGGCGCCGGACAACGGCGAGCGTCTGCATGAGTTCGAGACGGCCACCTTGCAAGTGCGGATGCGCGAGCTGACCCAGGCCGATGTGTTCTTCGACATCGACGGGGTGCCGGCAGTCACGCCTGTCACCACGCTCAATCGTGCGAGCGATGGGCCGGAACAGGTCTCTGCCGCGCTGACCATGCCGCAGGTGCTCACCGACGCCGTCGTGGTGGTGCGGGTGCAATCCGGTGCGCTGGTGGCACGGGCTTATCTCAACGTGATCGACGACTCGGGCGTGCCGGAGACCCCGGTGGTGACGCTGGTGCCGTCGGCCAATGTGCTGAGCGCGACCGAGCTGCGGGTGGATTCACAAGTTCCCGAGGGGATGGAAGACTTCTCCGATAGCTCTGATCTTGATGTGCAGGACCCGCTGGGCACCTCGGTGCTGAGCCTGCAGATGGCGGCCGGCGAACGACGGATTCAGTTGGGTGATGTGGGTGACACCGTGCGAGTGCGGGCAAGCCTGCGTGACCGCTCGGGTTTCGTGAACGAAGTCGACTTTGATCTGAACAAATTGGCTTACCTCGCCAGCGCCGCCATTGACACTTATGTGGTGGGCTCACCGGATGAGGCGATTGAGCATCTCACGCCCGCATCGGGTTTGAGTGCGGGTGGCGCGGATCTGCTGTGGGCAGTGAATCTCACCGGCGGCGGTTATCGCATTCAAAGTGCTGAGGGCGTGTTGGCGCTGCAAGTCAGCGGGCGCGTTGACGCGTTGATCTGGACGGGTACCGGTTTGCTCGCACTGGAGATGCAGGGTGGCGAACATGCCTTGCGCTTCTGGCCGCTACAGGCAGGCGTGCTGGCAACGCCAAGTAGCACCGTACTGCGCGGGACGCTGGTCGGAGCCAATGGCAACACCGTGTTTACTGCGCATGGCCAGCTTTTGGACGGTTACCGCCTGGCGGACGGCCAGTTTATTCCGCTGATGGGCGTGAGCCTGGGCGAGGATATTCGCGATGCGGTGGTGATGAATCAACGCTTGCTTGCGCTGACCGAATCGGGTGTCTCGTTGCTAGCGTTGAATCCGATCAACGGCCTCGCGCTTGAGCAGGTGGCCTTTACCGCCCTGCCTGGCTACGAAGCCCTGTTTGGTGACGCCGATACCCTGTTCGCCTGGGATGGCGCGGTCTTGTCCCGGATGCAGCTGGGCGTAGACGGTTCACTCACCTTCCTGGGCACGAATGCGGATTGGTCGGCCGTGCAGCAGGTGCGCGGTGACGGCGAGCTGCACTGGATTTACGGTGAGCACGCTGCACTGGGCTCACAGTGGGTGGCTTACCAGAACGATGAAGTGCTCGGCCTGTTAAGCGATGAGATTATCGACATCGCGTTCGCCGGCGGCGCGTTGCATGAACTGACCGACGCTGGCCAACGCATCCGCAGCCGCGCGACCGTGGCCACAGCGGGTGGCGACGTGCTGGGCGCCGTGCTCACCGAGACACCGCTAGGCATTGTGGTTGACGGCGTAGCGACCAGCAGCACGCTGGGCGGCGAGTCGGTGCGTTTGCGTGATAGCACCGGTGAGCTGCTACCGGCCGAGCATCTGTATACGGCCAGTGGCGAGCAGTGGTTTGTGGCACGCGCCAGCCTTACCGGCACTGATATCACGCTTGAGCGGGCTGACCGCAGTGGCGCGATCGATAGCGTGAACCTTGCGCGCAACACCACCAGCCTGACGTTGCTGGGCGCGGTATCACCCGCGGATGGCACGTCCCTGACACTGGATGCCTCCATCAACGTGATGCTGGCGAGCGATGCGGGCGCTAGGTTGACCTCGCACGGTCTGCGCATCAGCGCGGTGGATCAGGCGGGCACCACGGACAGCGGCGTCAGCACTAGCACCTGGCTGCGCACCCCGGCCAGTGGCAGTACTTTTGACCTCGAGCGTCTTGTCGACGGTGCGGTGGATTCGCTGATCAGCTACGCGCTGATCGACAACCAGCCGGATCTGGACAGCGTCACGGTGCTGGCCCCGATTAACAACCAGTCCTTCGATGAGGGCGACCAGGTGACGCTCGAGTTTGACGCCACCGACAATCTCGGCAGCGCCTTCCGCTTTGCCGAGGTAACGCTGCTGGACTTCAATCGCTTGGTGCTGGACCGTCGCCTGACGGTCACCCGTGGCGCGCGCGTATCACTCACGCTGCCAAGGGTTGACCAGCAGGAGAATCTGTTCCTGCAGGTACGCGCCTACTACGGCGATGAAGGGCGCTACAGCCTCGGCGAAGTGGGCTTGCGCGTGTTCCCACGTGTGACGCTCGCGGCGCCGCAGATTCTTGGGCTCAGCGCGCGGTTAATCAGTGGCGCGGATGCCAGTTTTGCGCTGGGCGGCGAGTACGGCATCGGCGCTAGCACGCAACTGGCGGTCTACGACGATCAGGGCAACCTGCTGGCCGCCGACGCCAGTGCGCTGCAGTTGCAAGTGCCGGCCGGTACCGCCTTCCTCACGGTGATCGCGACCGTACAGGACGGCTTCGGCAACGCGCAGACGGTCAGTCAGGACGTCCGCGTGATTGACCACCTGAGTATTGCGGTAAATGCGCAGAGCCAGCCGTTCGATGCGTTGCTGCCGCGCATAGGCGATGCCTGGCTGGCACGGGGCGCCGGTTTGTACGATCTGTCTGGCACGCTGGCAGCCAGCTTCGACGCACCGATTACTTCCATGGCCTGGCTGGGCGAGCGACTGTTGCTGGCGCTGCAGGGGCAAGGCTTGGTGGTGGTCGACCCGGCACGCGGTTTCGAGGTGGTGGGTACGCATCCGTTGACGGGGATCACGACCGATCTTGCGGTGACCGCCTACGGCGTGCTGGCGATTACGGACGGCCGCGCGCAGGCGTTTGATGTTGCGGGCAACGCGGTGCAGTTCAACCGCGAGATCCCGGTCAGTGGCACCGCATTGGATGTGGCGCCGCTGGGCGATGAGTTTGTCATCCTTACCAGCGCTGAGTTTGTGCGCATCGATTCGGCCTTCAGTGAACTGGCCGCCCGCCCGGGTGCTTACACGGCGCTGGCACGGCACGCCGGCCGCTGGTACGTGAGCGGCAGCGACGGTCGCCTGTCGGTGTTCGATGATGCGCTGGCTGAGCAGCGCTTCGACATTAATCTGCAGGCCCAGCGTCTGTTGGCACTGCAGGGTGATCTGCTGGCGCTGTCCTCCTTTGCACAGCGCGTGCAGATAGTAGACGTACGCGATCCGCAGCAGCCGGTACTGACCGGCACCTTCGACGCCCCGCTTGGCGGCGATGTGAGCAAAGCACAAGTGCTTGCCTCAGCCGTCTATCTGGGTGCTGGTGCGGGCGGCGTGCTGGATCTGGTACGCCCGAGCGCTGGGGCGATACTCGCGTTTGAAACCGAACAACCGCAGGGCTTCACCGACAGTGTGACGGTGGCGGATGGGCGCTTCTTCAGTGCAGCGGATTTCTACGGTGCGGTCACCAACTACCAGGATGTGCACGGCGCCTGGCAGAGCGATGTGTTCCCAGCCGCCTACGCCGATGCCGCCAGTGCGGTCGCGCATGCGGATCGCACCCGCTATGTGTTGCAGCCCGACCGCGAGCGGGTGTTGGCAGTGGCAGAGGACGGCGCCAGCCAGATTGTGATCAGCGGCGAGCGCTATACCGCGCTGGCCGCCGGAAGTACCGCGCTTGCCGCGAGCATTGGTACGCGCGTGGCGTTCGCGCCGCATGCCGGTGGTGCGGGCGGCGAATACGACTTTGCTGATGGCAGCGAGATTCTTAGCCTTAGCGCCAGCGGCGACACCTTCTACGTGGCCACCTCGGCCGGACGGGTTTACGCATTGCTCGCGCGCACCTTCCCGGTGACGGGCGACAACGTCACCGTACGTACTCTGATCGACCGGGCCGAGCCGGTGCGTGCGATGAGCACGGACGGCGACTTTGTTTACTACGCTGATGCCGGCGATCTAGTGCGGCTGGATCCGCAACTGCTCACCGAGCAGACACTGGCGATGGGCGCGGGCATCGATGCGCTGACCTACGCCGAGGGCCGCATCTGGGTGGCGAGCGGTGGGCAGGTGAACGCAGTGGATGCGGCCAGCTTTAGCGTGCTGCCGGGCGTGCTGGTGACCGTCAGTGATGCGGTCACGGCGCTGGCGCTGGAACACGACCGGCTGATCGCAAGCTACGGTGCTAACGGCGTAGCGATTTTTGAATTGCCGGCGGGCTGGAATGGTGCGGCTGCCGCACTGGCCGTCCCGGCACTGGATACGCGCTATGCGCTGGGCGATCGCATCTCCCTGAGTTTGCACGATCCAGTGGGCGTGCGCAGCGTGCGCTATTCAATTAATGGTCAAGTGGTTGGCATGCGCAGCGAGCCGCCGTTTGACGCCAAGCTGTTGGTGCCAGCCTGGTTGCCGAACGGGCAGAGCTTTACCGTGCTGAGCGAAGTGGAATCGCTATGGGGCGAGGTGGTCACCGCGCAGAGCCGTCAGTTGGTGCTGCAGGGCGAAGGCATTCCGGGCAACACCTTCCAGGTGGCGATGAGCATCGACAGCCTGTTTGTGCCGCGACCACTTGAAGTCACCGCCACGGTGGTGAACAGCCTTTACCCGATACAGCAGGTGGAGTTCTACCACGCGGTGAGCGAGGCAGGACCGTACGAGCTGATCGATACCCACCTCGGCCCTGAGTACGTGCTGGAAGCTGATTTTGATCTGAGCCAGTCCGGCGAGTTTGTGAAGGCACGGGCGGTGGACGTGTATGGCAACGTGGCCGAGTCGGTGCCACAGAGCTTCCTGCGACTGGAGGACCTGATTGCGCCGCTGGCGGTGTTCACGATCGACGGCGCTGTGATCGGTGGCGACCTGGCCGCCGGCACGCCGTACACCCTCTCGGTGGGCGTGTCTGATTCGGGCAGTGGCGTGGTGCTGGCACTGCTGTGGCGTGACGGGCTGATTCTGGACGCCGCCTTCACCGATGGCGTGCTCAGCTACACCGAGACTGATGCTCAGGCTGGCCAGACCCATACTTACTCCGTGACGGTGGAAGATCGCAGCGGCAATCAGACCAACACGGCTGTGAGCTACAACATCGTCACCGATAACCCGCCAGCGGTAGTGACGGTGAATGCGCCGTCCAGCATCTTCGAGCAGGCGGTGTTTGATGTTACCGTTGCAGCCAACGACGATGTCGAACTGGCGCAGATGACGCTGACTTGGAACGGCATCGATTACAGTCGCAGCTTCGACAACGGCCGCCGCGACCAGACCGAAACGTTCAGTATTACCGATCAGCGTCTCGATCGGCTGAGCACCACGGTCACCGAAACCCTGACGGTGACGGTGACGGATAATGTCGGCAACACGGCCTCGCAAACCCGCGATATCCAGATTGAGCCGGACTTGGCGCCTGACGCCAGCATGCTCACGCTGAACATCCCGCCGTCTGCCTTCTTCGACAGCACGCTGGCTGTCGAGGCGTTCGGATTTGTCGATGCCGACGACGGTGGCCTGGCCGGGCTGAGTGTGCAGGTGATTAACGCCGCGACCGGGCAGGTGCTGGCAACGCCCACGTTTAACGACTGGCGCTGCGATTTTGAGTGCATCCGCACGTCGGTGGACACACCTGACGATGCCAGTGCTGGCACCGTGCTTAGCATCAAGCTACGTATTACCGATGCGCTGGGCCAGTTTGACGAAAGCGCCGTGGTGGACGTCACCCTCACGCAGCGCCCGAACGAGATCCGCTTGGTATCCGATGGCGACCCGTCGATTAACCCCAGTTTCGCCACGGTCGGTGAGACGGTGAGTCTGCAGGGCGAGGTGCTGGACTCTGCCGCCCGTCCGGTCCCAGATCAGGAGATGCAGTGGACCGCGACACGCCTCGACGATGGCAGCAGCATCGATCTGGGGAGCTTTATTTCCGATGCCGCCGGGCGCGTGTTGTTGCCGCTGGATACGAACATTGCCTCAGGTCAGTATCAGGTCACTGCCGTGTTGCCGGGCTTTACCAGTGTGGCGCCCGCACTGCTGAACCTTGAAATTCTCCCGGGTGCGCTAGCCGAAGTGCGCGTCGCCAACCTGCCGTTTGTGGAGGCGGGTGATGCCGTCAGTATTGCGATGGTGGCATACGATGCCGCTGGCAATCAGGTGACGGGTGAGAACGATCATCAGGTGGTCCTCGACGCGCCCATCGCCGGCTTCTTCTTTGGCTTCGGCAACGGCATCGTTATTGAACAGTTGACCGAAGGCGAGCGCGCGACCGTGACGCTGGCGGGCGGTCAGGCAACGGTGGATCTGTTTACCGGCATTGAGCCCGGCCTGTATGCGGTGGACGTTACACATCCGGGCGTACCGGGCGTTACCACGACGTACGACGATGACGGCAACGCCGGCACCGCGCCAGTGGCAATCACCCAGTTGCCATTGACGGTAGTGCCCGGATTGCCGGTCGACTTTGTATTCCGCGAACTGGCGCAGACCAACGATGAGCTGGGCCAGGACGGGCGCCTGGAAGCCGGCGAGACGGTAACGCTGGAACTGGCGGTCATCGATGAGTTTGGCAATGCGGTAGAAACCATCGATATCGGCCAGGGCGAGCAGGACGCGGACTTTGAGGCAGTGCTTGGGCTGACCGGCAGCGCGAGCAGTGGTGGCAGCGCCGGCACTGTGGCCCTGTCCATCCGCCGCGGCACCGGCACCTTTGACGTGACCGATACGGTGGCTGAGCAAGTCACCGTCAGCCTAAGCAGTATTGATCCGCTGTTCCCGGGCATGAACCTGGAAGACGCGCAGTACACCTTCGACTTCTTCAAGCTGCGCCCAGCGATTGCCGAGGCCGAGTACGAGTTCCTCAGCGACGAGACGGACGTGCCGCTGTTGTTCACCTACACCGAGGCGGTGCAGGAGGGCGCGCAGAACGGTGCCGCGGTGATCGTGAACCTTGACGGCACACGGGTGCTAGGCGATGTGAGTATCAGCGGTGATCAGGTGCGCTTCGCGCCGCTGGATCCGTTCGCTTTGGATACCTGCTACGACTACGACACTGCGGATTCTACTTTGCAGGGTGTGGGCGACGGCGATGCCGTGCTAGCGCAACAGGCGGTGCTGTGCAGTCCGCAAGCTCGAGTGCCCACGCCGGCACAGATTTTTGCCCTCGAAGGCACCGACTTTGTCCTGACGGGCGAACTGGCGGCAGGGATCGATCCGGCCTTGATCACCGGCGCGTCGGTGACGTTTATAGACATCACCACGCGCAACAGCGCCTACAGTTGGGTGACGGGTATCTTCAGCGTGCCGAACCAGAGCGTCTTCGGGCTGGCCGACGGCAGCAACGTGGAGGTGATTCTTAACGGTCACTTCGAGAACGCCGCACTGCGGGTCGCCAACAGCGTCACCCTGCGGGTGCTGCAGGTAGGCAAAGACTTCGACGGCGACGGCCTGAACAACGATCTGGAAGTTGCGCTGGGCCTGGATCCGCTGCTCACCGACAGTGATGACAATGGCGTTGACGACGGGCTGGAAGACAACGATGGCGACGGGCTGGGGAATGCGGCAGAAGTGCTGCTGGGCTCCGACCCGAGCATCTTCGACACCGATGGTGACGGCCTGAGCGACGGCGATGAGGTGAACCTGTTCGCCACCGATCCGACCCTGGCCGACAGCGACGGCGATGGGCTGGACGATGGCCTGGAAGTGGCCACGGGCAACAACCCGAATGATGCGGCCAACATCGATATCAGTGCCTTCGTCACCGCGCTGAGTATCGAGCCGAGCGCAGTTGAGCTGATTACCGATCTGCCGGCCGATCCGGTGCAGTTCGCGGTGCAGGCAACTATTACGGTGGACAGCACCGACTACTTGGTGGATGTGACTGAGGATCGATTCGGTACCCTGTACAGCAGCAGCGACGATTTGATCGCCACCTCGTTGAGTGATGGTGCGTTCGAATTACTAGCCTCCGGCAGCGTGCTGGTGACGGCGGATCTGGGCGGCCTGACGGCGCAGGCCACACTTACCGTGATTGCGCCCGACTCGCTGGGTAACTTTGTAGTGGATGGCGTTGCTGAGGTACTGGATGGCGAGTTCGTTGCCAACAGCGTGACGTTGCTGAATGGCGCCACGCTCACCGTAAACGGTCGACTGAATGTCAACGGCCTGCTGAGCGTGAGCGGCGGTTCCACCCTGATCGGACGTGACCTTGAGGCAGACGATGGTCTGATCGACGGCGTGGGCAGTACGGTGCTGGGCGAGTTGTTGCTGGTGAGCGGCGATCTCACCTTGAGCAACGGCGGCGAGTTGAGCGTGGAAGGCCCGTTCTCTGAAGGCCCACGCCTGCTTAGTCTCACGGTAGGGAACGCGCTGGTGGTGGATGCCAGTTCGTTCATTGATCTCACCGGCAAGGGCTATCTGCACGATTACCGCAGCGGACCGGATAACAGCACCGATCGTCGCAGCTGCCACGGCGGTGTGTCGTTCTTCTTTACCACCGATTGCACCTACGGGCGTATTGAGCGGGCCCGCTTTGCTGGCAGCGCGGGTGAGGACCAGAGCACGGCCGAGCCAGCCGATGGCGGCGGCGCGGTGGAGATCTTCGCCGCGAGTCTCGCGGTGGACGGTGCCATTGTGGCCAACGGCGCGGTGGGCGACTTCTCCGGCTCCGGCGCCGGTGGTGGTGTGCACATCGAGGCGCAAACGCTGACTGGTAGTGGCCGTATCGAGGCCGCAGGTGCCCGTGGTAACAGCCTGAATGACGGCACCGGTGCGGGCGGTCGCATCAGCCTGTGGATTGATGATCGCAGCGGCTTTAGCGGTACGTTGGACGCGGGCGCTGGCGATACCACCAATACGCTTCAGGTGAGCGGCGCCGGCACGATTTACCTGACCGACGCAGGCAATACTGCCGCGCCGGCGTTGATTGTCGATAACACCACGCCGAATGTGGTGGGCACGCCTGTCTCCGGCACGCCGGCGCGCAGCGTTGGTCGCCACACCATTCACAGCGTGACCGATCTTGGTAACGATCAGTGGCAGGTGAGCGTACGGCCACAACTGGATCTCACCCTGGGCGGCAATATTGGCGCGCCCAACACGGCGCAGTCCATTGGTTATCACTACTTCACGGTGCCGGATGACCGGCGCGTGGTGATGGAGCTGACGGACGGCGCGTTTAACAGTTATATGCGCCTGTTTGTTGACGACGGCATCATCAACAACGCCGATGAGTTGGAAGCGGACGACGATGACGGCGCGGGCACCTTGTCCAGAATCGAACGCGACCTGCCGGCTGGCGATTACGTGCTCGCCATTGGCGTGGACTTTATGAGCACCGACGAGGCCGTCTCTGGCTTTAACGATGTGGGCGATGGCGGCAGCTACGTGCTGAGCATCGCGGCCAACAATGGCACCTGGCGCCGCAGCGACCCGTCGCAGGGTTGGGGCATCGACGGGCTGGTGGTGGATCTTTCTGCTGGCGAGCAAGCCAGCGCCCACTACACCGTGCTCACGAACGATCTGGAATCGTTCGTGCTCAACACGGCGGATAATCTCAGTGGCCTGGTCGGCGGCGAGCTGATCGGTGTGCATGTGTACGACACCGTGCAGGTGATCGGTGGCGCTTATCTGGACTTTGGCGAAGACCGGCTGCAGATACTGAATGTCGCCGGCAGCCAGATTGATGCGCAGAGCACCCTCGCCGCCGGGCAGTACGAGAGCGCGACGCAGTCTGCGTTGATCGGCGGCGCAAGCCTGCAGGGCCTGCTGGTGATCGGCGATCTCGACGTAGGCGCCGGTGATGTGAGCATTAGCGGTGGCGCCAGCTATCGCATCGAGCAGGCCGTCGCGCTCAACAGTCTGAGTGTGCTGGACGCGGTGGTGAGCCTGACTGGCGATCTCTCCGCCAATACAGTGACTGTATCCGGCAGCGGTGGCGCCCTGAATGGCAATACCATCAACGCGGGTGAGCTCTCCATCGATAGCCTCAGCAGCCTGAGTGCTAACACGCTGAGTATTGTGAACACGCTCAGCGTCGATAACGCGACGATGGACGCAACGGTGGTGGACGCAGATGCGATCACCGCCAGCAACGGCGCCTTGCTGACGGTGGAAGATGTCACTACCGCCACCAACCTTACGCTGGCTAGTGGCGCGACGATGACCGTGCCAGGTCCGTTCTCAGGCGGCCCCACCCGCCTGAATCTGCTGGTAGGTGGCACGTTGTCGGTGGACAGCGTCTCGTCCATCGACCTGACCGGCAAGGGTTACCTGCACGACTACCGTAGTGGTCCGGACAACAGCACCGATCGTCGCAGTTGTCATGGTGGCGTATCGTTCTTCTTTACCACCGACTGCACCTACGGGCGGATGGAGCGCGCGCGCTTCGCCGGTAGCGCGGGCGAAGACCAGAGCGGGGCGGAGCCTGCCGATGGCGGCGGTGCGATGGACATCTTCGCCACCGTGGTTGCCCTGGATGGTGCGATTCTGGCCAGAGGTGCCGTCGGTGACTTCAGTGGCTCTGGGGCCGGTGGCGGTATCTACATGCAGGCGCAGGTGCTGAGTGGTAGCGGGCGCATCGAGGCCTCAGGCGCACGCGGCAACAGCCTGAACGATGCGACCGGCGCGGGCGGGCGCATCAGCTTGTGGATTGACGATCGCAGTGGTTACACCGGCACTATGGATGCCGGGGCGGGCGATACCACCAACACGGCCGATGGGTTTATCAGTGGCGCCGGTACCATTTACCTGACTGATGGCACGAATGCCGCGACGCCGAGTTTGGTGGTGGATAACACCACGCCGAACCGGGTTGGCTCGCCGGTGCGCGGAACGCCCGCGCGCACGATTGGCCGGCACGTGATTCAGAGCGTGAGCGATCTGGGTAATGGCCAGTGGTCGGTGGCCATCGGCGATAATCTGGATCAGCTGGAGGCGGGCAACATCGGCGCCGCCAACACGACGGATTCCATCGGCTATCACGCCTTCTCGATTGCCTCCTCGCGTAGCGTGTTGGTCGAGGTCACCGAGGGCAGCTTCGACAGCGAGATTCGCGTGTTCATCGACGACGGCGTGCTGGATGCGGTCGACGAAATAGGCTTTGACGACAGCAGCGGTACCAACAGCCTGTCGCGTCTGACGCTGGCGGACCTGCCGGCCGGCGACTACGTGGTGGCGGTTGGGCTCGAGACGATGACGCAGGCCGAGGCAATTTCGGGTATCAACAATCAGGGTGGCGCTGGCGCGTACAGCTTGTTAGTGCGCCAGACCGAGGGCACCTGGCGCCCGACCGATACTGATCTTGGCTGGGGCGTGGATGGGCTCAGCGTTGACCTGTCCGCGCAGGAGCAAGCGAGTGTGCACTACCAGGTGCTGAGCAACACCTACGAAGCACTGGTGATCGAAACCGCCGATGACCTTTCGGGGATGCTCGGCAATGAACTGGTCGGCGTGCACACCTTCGATACGGTGCAGGTGTTGGGCGGTGCCGATCTAGACTTTGGTGCCGACCGCCTGGAAATTCTGAACGTTGCCGGCAGCCTCATCGACAGCTTGAGCATTCTGCGCGCCGGCAGTCTGGCTACCGCAACCCAAAGCAGCCTGCTCAACAGCGCCTCACTGCAGGGGCAGCTGGTGTTGGACCGACTGGATGACGTGGTGGGTAACGTGCTGTCGCTGAGCGGCGGGGCAACCTACGAGTTCGAGCAGCCGATCAGCTTCGACAGCATTACCGTGGACGGTGCCGGACTTGTGGCGCCGGCGATTAGCTCGGCAAGCAACTTGACGCTGCTTAACGGCGCGAGCGTTTCGGGCGGCAGCATTGATGCTGTGGATGTGGATGTGAGCGGCGCCAGCGAGCTGACTGTCGAGGGCACCTTGACTGTGGCGAATCAGTTCAGCATCGACAGCTCCACCGTGCAGGTAACCGATCTTGATGCCAACGCGGTGCTGGCCAGCAACGGCGCGGCGCTCACGTTGCAGAGCGTGTCCGTCACCACCGACCTTAGCCTGACCGGCGGATCAAGTGTGACGGTGCCCGGCCCGTTCACCGAAGGGCCGACCACGCTTAGCATGCTGCTTGGCGGGCAACTGCTGGTGGACAGCACGTCAACCATTGATCTGACCGGTAAGGGCTATCTGCACGATTACCGCAGCGGTCCGGATAACAGCACCGACCGTCGCAGCTGTCACGGCGGCCTGTCGTTCTTCTTCACCACTGATTGCAGTTACGGGCGCATGGAACGTGCACGGTTCGCTGGCAGCGCCGGCGAGGATCAAAGCACGGTCGAGCCGGCGGATGGCGGCGGCGTTCTAGAGATATTTGCTAACACCGTGGCGGTGGATGGCAGCATTCTGGCGAACGGCGCGATCGGCGACTTCAGTGGCGCGGGCGCGGGCGGTGGTATTCATGTCGAAGCGCAGGCATTGAGTGGCACGGGTCGCATCGAGGCCGCTGGCGGCAGCGGCAATATCAGCACCGATGGCCCGGGCGCCGGTGGCCGCATCAGCCTGTGGATCGATGATCGCAGTGGCTTCCTGGGCACGCTGGATGCAGGCGCGGGCGATACCACCAATACCGCCAACAACTCGGTGAGCGGCGCAGGCACCATTTACCTGACCGATGCAAGCAACACCATTGCGCCGAGCCTGATCGTGGATAACACCACGCCCAGTCGGGTGGGCTCGCCGCCGGCTGGCACGCCTGCACGCACCATCGGCCGCTACCCGATTGAATCGGTCGAAGATCTGGGTAACGGGCAGTGGTCCGTGGCGGTGGGGCAGAATCTGGACTTGACGCTGGCCGGCAACAATGGCGCGGCCAACACGCCGGAGTCGATTGGCTACCATCCGTTTACCCTGGCCACCGAGCGTACGGTAGTGATCGAGGTCACCGAGGGCAGCTTCGACAGTGAGATGCGCGTGTTCATCGACGATGGCGTGCTCGATATCGAGGATGAGATTGGCTTTAACGACAGCAGCGGCGTCGGTAGCCTGTCCAAGCTGACGTTTACCGATATGGCACCGGGCAACTATGTGGTGGCCATCGGTCTTGAGACCATGACGCAAAGCGAGGCGATTGCTGGTAGCAACAATCAGGGCGGCGGTGGCGCGTACACCCTGGCAATCGCGCAGAGCGCCGGCACCTGGCGTCCGACCGACACCGAACTGGGCTGGGGCATTGACGGGCTGACCGTCGATCTGTCGGCCGATGAGCAACTCAGTGCGCACTATCAGGTGCTGAGCAACACGTTCGAGTCACTGGTGATTCAAACCTCCGATGACTTAAGTGGCGTGGTCGGCAACGAGCTGGTGGGTGTGCACACATTCGAGACGGTGCAGGTGTTGGGCGGCGCGGATCTGGACTTTGGTCGTGACCGACTTGTGATCGTGGATGTGGCCAACAGCACGGTAGACAGCGACAGCACGCTGGCGGTCGGCCACTTCGACCCGGATAGCCTGAACGCGGTGTTCGCCGGCACCTTTGTGATGGGCGAGGTGGTGATCCGGGATCTGGATCTGAGCACCTCCGATCTGGAGCTCTCCGGCGGTATCGACTACGCCTTCGACGAACTGGCGGTCGCCAACCTGGTGGTCAACGAGGGGTCCTCACTCACGACCAGCTCACTGGCGGTCACCGGCGATCTTGCAGTAATGGATGGTGCACGGATTACCGTGTCCGACCCCACCACCTCACCGCTGGCGTTCTCCAGCCTGAGTATTTCGGTCGGCGGCACCATGACGGTGGACGCCAGCTCGATCATCGATTTGACGGGCAAGGGCTATCCGTACAGCTACTACAGTGGCCCGGACTTTAGTTACAACACACGCACGAGTTGCCACGGCGGTGAGTTCTACGTGTACAGCACCATAGACTGCACCTATGGCTCGGTGAGTCGGGCGGCATTCGCGGGCAGCGCAGGCGTGTTCTTCGACAGCACCTTCAACGGCAACGGTGGCGGTGTGGGTGAGATCACCGCAGGCACACTGGTGCTGGACGGGGTGATTAATGCAGATGGCAGCGGTGGCTCCAGCGGCGGCTCTGGTGCGGGCGGCGGTGTGCACATTCAGGCGGCTGTGCTGAGCGGCGCCGGGCAGATATCCGCTCAGGGCGGCACCGGCGCGTTCACCTCGTACGCACCGGGCGGCGGCGGTCGTATCAGTATCCATGTAGATGATCGCAGCGCCTTTGTTGGCACCGTGGATGCCAGCGCCGGCGAGGGCACCAATGTGTCCACCCTGGGAGGGGCAGGTACCATCTATTATGCCGACAGTACGGATACCGTCGCGCCGGATCTGGTGGTGGACAACAGCACCTCACTGACCGTTGGTTCGCCGGTCTCAGGCACGCCAATCCGTGCAGTGGGCAATTACCCGATCGGCACCGTCACCGATCTGGGCGATGGCACATGGAACGTGGAACTGGCGCAATTGAGCGGCCGCGAAGCGCGTACCATCGGCGACCCGAACACGCCAGCATCGGTGCAATACCACTACTTTACCCTCGATTACCGGATGCGCTTGCGGATGGAAATCGATGCGCTGGTCGACTTTGACAGCCAGGTGTTCCTGTTCCGCGATGATGGTGATCTGGGCACCGACGATTACGTCTCCGAAAACGACAGTAGCGGCGTGGGCAACTTGTCTGCACTAGAGCTGGATCTGGACCCGGGCGATTACGTGCTAGCCGTGGGCGTGGACTTCCTCGACAGCAACGAGGCGGCCAACGGCAGCAACGATGTGGGTAATGCCGACTACGAACTGGTCCTGACCCAGATGAGCGGCCCCTGGACCGCCTCCGATCCTGCGCTGGGTTGGGGTCTGGATGGCATCATTGTGGATCTAGATGCCAGCGAGCCGCTGGGCCCGCAGTACGAAATTGTATCGAACGACGACATCTCGCTGATGATTGCCACCATCGATGACCTGTCAGGCTACAGCGGCGGCGAGCTGATTGGCGTGCACATCGTGAACAGCCTGCAGGTGCTGAACGGTGCCTATCTGGACTTCGGTGACGACCGTCTCGAGGTGCTCAACCTCGGTGCCTCGCAGGTGGATGCCCAAAGCACGCTGAAAGCCGGCCAGCTTGGCCCCTCAGCGCAGGGCCTGTTTACCAGTGCGAGTATGCAGGGCACGTTGATTACGCAAACCTTCAGCACACTATCGGCACTGACGCTGTCTGGCGGCGGTACCTATCAGGTGCGTGATCTTGATGCGTTGAGCCTAGTGGTGAATGACACCACGCTGATCGGTGAGAACATCACGGTGACCGGCGATGTGCTCCTGCAATCCAACGCGCGACTGAGCGCCCCGGCGCCGACCGTCAGCCCGCAACTCGGCCTGAGCAAGCTGCACCTGAGTGCGGGCGCGGTCAACATTGACGCTACCTCGTCAATTGACGTGACCGGCAAGGGTTACCCGTCCAGCTACTACAGCGGCCCGGACTTCACCTTCAACACGCGCACCGCCTGTCACGGTGGCGAGTTCTACACGTACAGCACCACCGATTGCACTTACGATCGGATGGAGCGCACCGCACATGCCGGCAGCGCGGGTGTGTTCTTCGACAGCACCCGCGACGGCAACGGCGGCGGCTTTGTTGAGGTGTTCGCCACCGTGGTGACGGTGGACGGTGCCATCCTGGCCGACGGCTCTGGCGGCAGCAGCCAGGGCTCCGGCGCAGGTGGTGGTGTGCACATCGAGGCCGTTACGCTGGAAGGCACTGGCGCGATTTCGGCACAGGGCGGTACCGGCGCCTTTACCAGTTACGCACCTGGCGGCGGCGGTCGCATCAGTATCCATAGCTTTGCGCGCAGCGCGTTCACCGGCACGGTGGATGCCAGTGCGGGCGAAGGCACCAGCAGCACCAATCTCGGCGGCGCAGGCACGGTCTATTATCTGGACCGGCTGGATGCCTCGCTGGTGGACCTGGTGGTGGACAACAGCACCAGCCTGACCGTGGGCTCGCCCTTGTCCGGCACCCCGGCGAGAACGGTGGGACGCTACGAGATCGGTCAGGTTACCGACCTTGGCGATGGTACCTGGAACGTGGCCCTGGCCACGCCGGATTCGCGCGAGGCCCGCACATTGGCCGCCGGTAACACCGCAGGCTCGGTGCAGTACCACTACTTCACGCTGGACTACCCGGTTACCCTGCGGATGGAGATCGAAGCCATCGCCGGATTCGACAGCCGCATCATCCTGTTCCGCGACGATGGCGTGCTGGGTACGGACGATTATATTTCCGAGGCGGATGGCGGCGGCATCGGTTCGCTGTCGCGGCTGGATCGCGAGTTGGCGGCGGGCGATTATGTACTGGCGGTCGGCGTCGACTTCATGGACATCAACGAGGCCGTCAGCGGCATCAACGATGTGGGCGGTGCCGATTACGAACTGGTGCTGAGCCAGTTGCAGGGCCCGTGGCGCGAGAGCAACGCAGCGCTAGGCTGGGGCCTCGACGGGCTGGTGGTTGATCTGGATGCAAGCAGCCTCGCGGGTCAGAACTACACTATTACGTCAAACGATACGGATTCGATCGTGATTACCACGGGCGATGACCTCTCCGGTTTTGCTGGCGGTGAGCTGGTGGGTGTGCATACCTTTAGCACACTGCAAGTGCTGGGCGGTGCGTATCTGGACTTCGGCACGGATCGCCTGGAGCTGCTGAACATCGCCAGCTCGCTGGTGGACAGCGCCAGTACGCTGGCGGTTGGCGAACTTGGCGCGAATGCGCAAAGCCTGCTGACTGATGCCGTGATGCAGGGGCGCTTGATCAGCCGGGCGACAAACCTGCCGGCGACCGATTTGCTAATTAGCGGCACTGGGACGTACGAGTTGCTGGACGCCACCCTCAACAGCCTGACGGTCACCGGCGCGACCGTGGTGAGCGATACCCTGAGCCTTACCACCGATCTCACAGTGAACGGCAATGCTCAGATTACGGTGCCGGTACCCACCACCTCGCCGTTGGCGTTCACCCCGCTAAGTATCAGCGTGGGTGGCACCGTCAGCATCGAGGCGGGCTCGATGATTGATCTGACTGGCAAGGGCTATCCGAGCAGTTATTACAGCGGTCCGGACTTCAGCTACAACACCCGTACAAGTTGTCACGGCGGGGAGTTCTACACCTACACCAACACCGATTGCACCTACGGTCGCGCCGAGCGTGCTGCCCACGCGGGCAGCGCCGGCGTGAACTTCGATTCGATGACGTTCAACGGTAACGGCGGCGGTCTGCTTGAGCTGTTTGCCGATACGCTAGTGCTTGACGGCGACATCGTGGCCGACGGTGCCGGTGGCAGCAGCCAGGGCTCCGGTGCCGGCGGTGGCATTCACATTGAGGCATTGAGCTTAAGCGGAAGCGGTGCACTCTCAGCGCAGGGCGGTACTGGTGCGTTCACCAGTTACGCACCGGGCGGAGGCGGTCGCATCAGCGTGCGGGTGGATGATCGCAGTGGCTACGCTGGCAGCGTGGATGCCAGTGCGGGCGAGACGACCAACGGCGCTATCGCCGGTGGCGCGGGCACCGTATTGATGAGCGATCTGGCCGCGACAGTGCCTGGCGACCTGGTGGTGGACAACACCACCTCACTCAGTGTGGGCACCCCGGTCTCTGGCACGCCGATGCGCGCCGTGGGCCGGCATCTGATCGAGAGCATTGTTGATCTGGGTGATGGCACCTGGGAGATTGGAGTGCCCAGCCTCGACTCACGCGAGGCGCGCACCATCGGCGATCCGAACACGCCGGAATCGGTGCAGTACCATTACTTCACTGTGCCGAGCACGCAACGTTTACTGTTCGAGATTGAGGCGATCAATACTTTTGATAGCCAGATATTCCTGTACCGCGACGACGGCGTTTTGAGCACCGACGATTATGTGTCGGAGAACGACTCCAGCGGCCCAGGTTTGCTGTCTCGTTTGGAACTGGATCTGGCGGCGGGCGATTACGTGCTGGCCGTAGGTGTGGATGTTCTTAGCAGCACCGAGGCGGTGGCAGGCAGTAACGGTGTGGGGAACGCGGATTACGAGCTGGTCGTCACCCAGCTTACCGGTACCTGGATGGCCAGCGATTCAACACTGGGCTGGGGCGTGGATGGTATTGATGTGGACCTGAACGCTAATGAGCAGGCCGGACCGCATTACCGCATTATCAGCAACGGCGGCAATGTGCTGCGGGTGGCGAGCACCGATGATCTCAGTGTGTACGCTGGCGGCGAACTGGTTGGCGTGCAGACATTCAATACCGTGGCAGTGCTTGGCGGCAGTTATCTGGACTTTGGCCGCGATCGCCTAATTGTGCTGGACGTACCTAACAGCAACGTAGACGCTGATAGCACCCTGGCGGTCGGGCAGCTGGATGTGGATACCTTCATCGATCTGTTGGCCCAGGCCAGCGGTGAGATTATCGTGCGCGACGGCGCGGTGACTGTGGTGGAGCAGGACGGCAACATCAGCATCACCGGGATCGGGCCCTACACCCGCACCACCCCGATTAACATTACCGGCGTGCTGGATATCAGCGGCCCGGTGGAGGCGCTGATCGATGCGCCGGTGACGGCAGATGTGATTAATCTTGGTACCGGCGCGCAACTGCAGGCGCTGGATATCACAACGCGTTTGCTGAGTATTGATGCGGCAACACTGACTAGCGCCAGCGTTACAGTCAGCGAAGATCTCGCCCTGATCAACGGTGGGCAGATGACGGTGCCAGCGGCCAGCCTGGATACGCTGATGGTGAGCACGCTTGATCTGAACGTAGGCGGCGAGCTGAGCGTAGATGCCAGCTCTGCGATTAATCTCGACGGCAAGGGTTACCCGGCCGATTACTACAGCGGTCCGGACTTTACCTTCTTTACCCGCGCGTCCTGCCACGGCGGCAACAGCCGTGCCCAGGGCGATGTGGATTGCACCTACGGCCGCTACGAGCAACCCATGTTCGCCGGCAGCGCTGGCACCGATATTGATACCACCGACAACGGTGCGGGCGGTGGTGTTGGAATAATTGCGGCTGGCACGCTGGTGCTGGATGGGGTGATCAGCGCCAACGGCAACACCGGCAACCAGTACGGTGGCGCGGGCGGCAGCGTCAATCTGAGCGCCACCAGCCTTACGGGCACAGGTGCACTGCAGGCGCAGGGCGCTAGTACGCCTGGGTTGTTCAACGGTGCGGCGGGCGGTGGCCGGGTTGCGCTGCGGGTGGATGATCGCAGTGGCTTTACCGGCAGTTACGACGCGAGCGCGGGTGAGGTCACGGATGTGAATTCCACCGCTGGCGCCGGCACGGTGTTCCTGACGGACAACGCCGGGGCCGCAGGCGCGCTGATCGTGGACAACAGTTCATCGCTGTTGACGGGCGCCACTTCGCCACAGGCGGGTACGCCGGTGCGCACACTGGGCCAGCACGTGATTGGCGATGTGCAGATGGTGGATCAGGATATCTGGGAGATATTCCTGGAGTCGGTCCCGGTCGATTTTAACTTCTTCGGCACCATTACCGTGGACTACGGGTACGGTGAGTACTACGAGATGAATGCCTCGGTGGACTACCACTACTTCACCCTGGCTGAGGCAACCGATGTCACCATCGCAGTGGGCGAGGATACCTACTTTGATACGGGCATCTTCCTGTTCCATGATGATGGTGCGCTCGGTACCGACGACTTCATTGCCGAGAGCCAGCACTACTACGATGAGGGGGAGACGCAAATCGATATCGCGTTGGCCGCCGGGGATTACGTGGTGGCTATCAGCGCGTACGAATTTGATCTGTACGAAGCCGTCAGCGGCATGAATTCGTATGCTTACCTGTATGACAGCGGCGATTATTCCTTAAGCGTCACTAACGGTGGCTCCTCCACGCCGTGGCGGCCCACCGATCCAGCACTGGGTTGGGGACTGGACGGGTTGACGGTGGATCTGGATGCCTCCGAGCAGGCCGGTCCGCACTACACCGTGCTGGCCAACACCGGCGCCAGTATTACGGTTGCCACCTCCGATGATCTCAGCGGGCTGATCGGCAGTACCATGATCGGGGTGCACACGTTTGATTCACTGCAGGTGACCGGCGGTGCCGATCTGGATCTGGGCGATGACCGGCTGGTATTGCTCAATCTGGCCGCCAGCGATGTGGATGTGGACAGCACCTTGCGCCTGGGTCAGTTGGAGAACAGCATTGCGGATGCCTTCTTGGCGCAGGTGGCCGGCGATGTGCGTCTGGTGCAGGTGGTCGTGGATGGTGACAATTTGAGTATCAGCGGCAGCGGTGAGTACCGGGTTGACACTGATCTTGAGGTGCTGGGCACTCTCACCGTCGGCAGCAACATCACGATGGTGGTCACGGACGATCTGGATGCCGATGCGGTTGTGTTGCAACCCGATGCGGTGCTGGACGCACGGTTTATCAATTCCCGACTAATCAGTCTGGATGGCGGGACCTTGATTGGCAGCATCGTGAACGCCACCGAAAGTGTCGATCTGACACTAGGTGCACTTCTCACCGTGCCGAAGGCGACGATCTCGCCTGCGGAAGTGTTCGGGCTGTACATCACCACGGCAACCCTCACCGTCGACAGCACCTCTGCCATCGACTTGCTCGGCGGTGGTTACCCGGGCGCGTACTACAGCGGGCCCGATTTCAGTTTCTTCTCGCGCCCGGCTTGTCACGGCGGGGTAAGCACCTCGGTCGGGGCGAACATCGATTGCAGTTACGGGCGCTTCGAGCGCGCCCGCTTTGCTGGCAGCGCGGGCGGCTCCTTTACCACTGAGCAGGATGGAGCGGGCGGTGGTCTGCTGGATATCGATGCGGTGGACGTGGTGCTGGAAGGCAGTTTCTCCGTGCAGGGCAATATGGGCTCCGATTGGGGCGGCGCGGGCGGTGGTATTCACGTTCAAGCCAGCACGCTGAGCGGTGCCGGCAGTATGACCGCCCAGGGTGGCACCAGCGCATTTTTGACCAATGTGGCCGGCGGTGGTCGCATCAGCTTGCACGTGGATGATGCCACCGGATACAGCGGCGCGATGGATGCGAGCTCCGGCGACCTGTTCCCGATGCTGCCCTACCTGGCGAACGCGGCTCATGATGATGGTGGCGGCTCGCCGGAAGGCGGCGGCGGTAACGTCACCGAGTATGCTGGTGCAGGCACGATTTACATCACCGACATGGCGCAGACACCAGGCCGGCTGGTGGTGGATAACCTGAATCCACTTGTCAGCGAAGGGCCGAGCACGCTGCTGCCCGGCACGCCGTTGCGCCACGTCGGTGAACGCGGCGTGGGAGCCGCGCTGGATCTGGGTACCGGGCAATGGCAGATCAGCCTGCCGCAGGCGGTGAACGAGATACGCAATGGCACGATTGGCACAACGGGTGCGCCCGCCTCCGTTGCGATGGAGAGCATCAGCATTCTTAGTGAGCAGACCGTTGACTTCAGTTGGACCAGCAGTGCGCAAAGTACTGCAATGTTGTTTGTTGATGATGGGGTGGTCGACGCCGAGGATCTGCTGATTAGCGTGGACGCACAGGGCGGTGTATTGGCAGCGGCCGATGCGCCGAACGGTGATGGTGGCTTCTTCTCGTTCGGCTTCTTTAGTATCACCCTGCCGGTGGGCGAGTATCTGCTGGCCATGGGCGGCACGCCCATGACTGTCACCGACGTCATCGCGGGCATCAACGCGGGGCCAGATGGCATCTATGATTTGGGCGTATTCGGCTCCAGTGGCGATTTCTCACCGTGGACACCGAGCAATCCATCGTTCGACTGGGGTCTGGACGGCTTGCAGGTAGATTTGGATATCGCCGACCCGTTGAACCCGCTCTACACCATCACCTCGAACACCAGTAATACCCTGGTAATCGACACCACCGATGATCTGAGCGTTTATGCCGGCAAGCAGATGATCGGCGTGCACACGCTGGAGAGTTTCGCGCTCGCCAACGGCGCCTACATGGATGTGGGCGGGGATCGGTTGATCGTGCTCAACGCGGCCGGCAGCAGCATCGACTCACGCAGCGGATTGGATGCAACTGACGAGGACGGTACGCTGATCGCCATGCCAGGGTCGCGCCGTGTGGCGCGCACCGATGGGCAGGCCGGGCAATTTACCGGCTTCGGCAATGAGCCAGTCTCCTTCACGGGCAATCTGGGCAATTACGTCTATGGCGCGATTACGGTCTCCGCTGACGTCGCACCCACTGCCGATCCGCCGTACGGCAACGTGATGGGCGTAATGAATTTCGTCAGCATGGATTACGGCGGCGAATCGCCCATGGCGCGCGATGAACATCCGGGCCCACTTGATGTGGACACCAGTATGGGAATTGCGCTGATCATCCGTACCGACGGTCTGGTTGAGTGCTCGTTCGCAGACTACGAGGTGCCTGTCGCAATCACCTCCACCACTGCCATGAGTGCGGGCCAGTATCGCGAGCTTTGGTGCAGTATCGACAGCGGCGTGATGCGCCTGTTTGTGGATGGCGTGGAGGAGGCCAGTGCGCCGTTCCTGGGCTCGGTATCGTTACCGTACGGCGCCACCCTTGCGGTCGGGCAGGACTTTGATGGCGCGCTGGATGATGTGCGAGTTAACTCACAGGGCTTTGCCTCTCCCGATCTGGAGTTGCCCTCCAGCGATGTATTACAGCTGGACTTTGAAGATATTGGTGCCTACGTGCGTGATCGGTCGCAAACCGGGATGCACGGGTTTTTTGGTGTGATTGATACCGGCGGCGGACGGCCGATACCGGTAGTGGGGGATCCTAATTGAGTCTGCGATTGTTCACCATCAGGACTGCCATGCTGCGCGCGCCGGCGACGGTTTGCGCCCGCTGGATGGTGCTGTGCGCGTGCGCACTAGTGCTGACAGGCTGCGATGCGGCGGGCCCCAGCATCGCGCGGGTAAATGGCGAGGCGATCAGCGAAGCGCAGTTCACCCAGTATCTGGCATTAAAGCGCATTGACGGTGCGGACGAAAAACGCCGCAACGCCGCCCTTGAGGAGTACCTGCAGCGTGAAGCGCTGGCTGGTGTGATCACGCAGCAGCCAACGCTGGATGAGGCGGCGATTGCGGCTGAAGTGAACGAGTTCCGCAAGGAGTTGCTGATCAACCGGTACTTTGATGAGTATTTGCGTGATCGCGTCTCTGAGGAGGCCGTGCGCAATTACTACACCGCGCATGCTGATGAGTATGAGCAGGAACAGGTGAAAGTCGCCCACCTGCTTATTCGCACCGACCGCAACAATACGCAAGCCGAGCGCCAGGCTCGGCTAACGACAGCACAGGATGCCTACGGGCGCATCTACGCCGGGCAGGATTTCGCTGCCGTCGTGACCGAGTTCTCGCAAGACCAGGTGTCGGCTAAAAAGGGCGGCGAGCTGGGCTGGCTGAAACGTGGTGCCATCGACAAGCGTTTTTCCGACGTCGCGTTCGGGCTGGCGCCTGATGCGGTATCCGAACCGTTCGAGACACCGTTTGGGTACCACATCGTCAAGCACTTGGATGGTCCCATGACCACGCGCCGGCCGTTTGATTCGGTCAAAGGCGATATCCGTTATCAACTGCGCCGGGATGCCAAACAGGCAGAAATTGAACGTCTGCTTGCGCTCACCCGCGTCGAGGCAAATCAATGATCCGCCTCAACAAAGCGCGCGCGATGATAACCGCGGCGGTCCTCGGCGGCATTATCGCCAGCACCGGTGGCTGTGCGCGTGAATCTGCCGCGCCGCCCGCGGTGGACGCCGCGCCTGTCGGGCCGCCGCTTGCCTGGGTGGATGGCAGCCCGATTACCGATGCAGATATCGACCGCGCGCTGCGCAAAACATTGGGTCGCGATGTGTTGTCCGGCGATGCGTTACCCGATCGCAAGATGGCGCTGGACAGCCTGATTATCAGTCGCGCGATTGCGCTGCGCTCCGCGGAAGATCTCGATCAAGATGAGCAGCGCGATTTGCAGGGCGAGTTGCGCGATTTTGAAGAGCAGTGGCTGGTTAAGCGCTATCTAAAGCGCCGCGCCGCGCCGCCAGCACTGTCGCAGGCGCAGATTCGCACCTACTACGATGAGCACCCGGAGCAGTTCGGCGGTGGCGAGGCGAGCGCCTACGAGTTGCTGAGCCCCGGCGAGAAAGTGCCTGAGCCCAATCGCAATCGGGTACTGGGCTTACTGGACGCGGCCCGCCAACAGGCCGACTGGGCGCAATACGCGCAACAGATTCGTGGCACCGGTCAGGCGATGCGCTACAGCCGCGAGGTGCACCGAGAGGGTGGCACGCTGGATGTGCGCCTGGCCCAGGTGCTGGCGCTGTTGCAACCCGGACAGGTGTCAGCCACCACTTACCTTGATGGGATGCCTTACAAACTGCGCATGGTCTCACGCGAGCAAATCGCACCACAGCCACTGGATCAGGTGCGCGGGCAGGTGCGGCGCGCGTTGTTGCCCGGGCAGATCAAACACGCAATCGACGCGGCATCGCAGCGAGTGATGAGCGAGGCCGAGGTGCGCTATGCGGCTGACAAAGACAACTTGGCAGCCGTGAAATAGTCGGATGAGGCGGATGAACGCAACAAAGCACATATTCACAGAAAACCGCTCGGGCAACGTGCCCGGTGTGACGGCGGATTGGCGTGCGCATGTGCCCGCCTGGGCTTTGGGGTTGGCGCTTAGCGCGTTTGCCTGCGGCGCGCTGGCACAGCCGGTGGATGATGATGGCGACGGGTTGGACAACACGGCGGATAACTGTATTGGTGTGGCCAACGCCGATCAACGTGATTTTGACAATGATGGGATCGGCAGCGCCTGCGACCCGGACACCAACAATGACTGCGTGGTGAACTTCGCGGATCTGGCTTACCTGAAAGAATTTTTCTTCAGTGACGATCCGCTGGCGGACTTTAATGGCGACGGTGCGGTGAACTTCGCCGAACTGGCGCTGATGAAAGAAAAGTTCTTCCAGAATCCTGGCCCCAGTGGGGTGCCCAACCTTTGCTCTAACAATCTGGACAGCGACGGCGATGGCCTGAGCGATGATGATGAGACGAATGTATACGGCACCGATCCGCTAAATCCAGATTCGGATGCCGATGGCTTGCAGGATGGTGATGAAATCGCCGCAGGCACAGACCCGCTCAATCCGGATTCGGACGACGATGGCATTAATGACGGCGATGAAGTCGCGGCCGGCATCGATCCGCTGGACGATGATTCGGACGATGACGGTGTGTTGGACGGTGAGGATACTTATCCGAACGATGGCGCACGTGATCGCCTGGACCCGGTGACCGGTTTGGACATTGCCCTGCAGGGCACCTTTGCCGCGCTGGCCTGGGACCCGCATCCCGATACGCTCAATACGCTGGGCTACCTGGTGTTCCGGGAAGATGCGGACGGCGCGAACGCCGTGCAGTTGACCACCATCCCGTTAACAGACACGGCCTTTGTGGATGAAACGGTGGACAATGCGGCGGGCTACCACTACGTGGTGGTGGCGGTGGATACTCGTGAAAACGAAGGCTTCCAAGCACCGCAGACGGAGTACTTCGTCGCCTACAACACACAGCTGGTCACCGGCGTGAGCGTGAACCCTACGGGCGTTATCGCGGATGTTCAGTGGAACGCGCTGCCACAGGGCGAGTACCGCGTGTACCGAGGACAGGGTGGCGCATTTTCTGAGATCGCAACGGTGGCAGACACCAGCTATTCGGATGACAGTGTGTTGCCAGATGCGTTGTACGAGTATCAAGTGGCCAGCGTGCTCAGCTTTACTGACGTGTTCACAGGCACCACGCTGGAGCGCGAGGGGCCGCGCAGCGCTGGGGTCAGCTTTCAGTCTGATCCGTCCACCACCACTTTCGATGCCAGCCTGAGCAACGCGACGGCGCTGGGCAGCGGGTTGTATCAATTGTTGTTGCTGAACGAACCCAGCATCAACCTCGATGGCACCTACAGTGGCACCGGTAATCCGGTGAGTGTGGTGGCGCAAAGTGGCGCGGACCTGCAATCAGCCCAAGGCAATAACGGCAGCTTCCGCCTGTTCCTGCCCATTTCAAATCCGGGCCCCTGGAGCATTACGGTTACCGACACGGTGGTGCCGGCGCGCACGGTTACGCTGCAGTTGAACATCCTTACCGATGTGCTTGCGCCGCAGGTGAGCATTGCGAACAACATGGCGCAAAGCACGGCGGCCGACATGCTGGCGCTGGCCGGCACCGTGACCGATGATCTCAGTGGGATTGCGAGCGTGGTCGCACAAAACGACCGTTTCGCCGGCCAGCAGTTTGGGGTGGTGCTGGCAGATGGTGGGATCTTTAACGCCGACCTGCCACTTGAACGGGGCAACAACGCAATCACTGTCACCGCTGTCGATCTGGCGGGTAACAGCGCGCTCGACTCGGTAGTGGTGACGCGTAATGTGGGGCTGGCTCCCACACTGAACATCCTGAGTCCGGCCGATGGTGCGGTGGTGCAAAGCCCGACGCTGAGCGTGGTTGGCAAAGTGTACTCGGGCCTGTCCGGCGATGAGATTCGGGTGGAAGTTGCAGATCAGAGTCTGTTCCCCAGCGCGGGCGATTCCGAGCAGGGCTACGACTATCAATTCGACAATATTGCGCTCACCCTCGGGGCGAACGTCATCACCGTACGGGCCGAGACGCCCTCAGGCGATGCGCAGCAGAGCGTCACAATTACATACCAGCTGCCGGACGAACCGCCACCGCCCGCACCACCGCCGCGGATTCAGCTCTCGGGCACCTCGGACGTGATTACATCGAATCAGTCGAGTGTTGCCGTCACCGGCTCGGTGAGCGACGGCAGCGGCGCGATCACCCTGACAGCCAACGGCCAGCCGCTGGCGTTGATCGCCGGCCAGTTTGACTACGTGGTGGATCTAACCGCATGCAGCGGTCAACTGGTGGTGACCTTTATCGCCACCGACGACACCGGGGCTACCGACACCCACACCCTCACCATTGTCTGCGATGCGACCCCGCCCAGCATTTCGGTGAGCAGCCCAGCGCTGAATGTAGCACCGGCCATCAATACGTTAGGTGAAACCTCGGTGCGCCTTGAAGGGCTTGTCAGTGATGAGAATCTGAGCGGTTTTACGCTAAATGGCCAAAGCATCGGCTTAACGCCGGTCGGCGACGGCTTGGGTTTTAACTTTGTCAGCCAGCTGCAGTTGGCGGTGGCGGAACAGGTCTCGGTGCTGGCAGAAGCCTGGGATGAGGCGGGCAACCGCAGCAGTGCGGAGTATCTGCTGCTGGCCGACGTGCCGTTCAACGTTGAGATTATCGCGCCGGCCGAAGGCGCGGCGATTGCGAGCACGGAGGCAGGTGCCAGCGTGGCGGTGGTGGCACGGATCAGTGGCCTGACCGCGGGCAGCACGGTTGCGGTGCAGGTGAATAGTGGTGCGTTGCAGGACATGGCCCTCAGCGGCGATATCGCCACCACCACCTTGCTGACGACCTTGACCGATGGCGAGCACGTGATCACGGTGCAGGTTCGCGACAGCGCTGGCGAAGTGCTCGCCTCAAGCAGTGTGCGTGTGGTGCTGGAGAATCCGCAGGATGTTCCGCTGGCCGTGGAGCGCCATGTGCCGGCGAATGCGAGCACTGGCAATCCGCCAAACGACCCGATCTCGGTGTTTTTCAATCGAAGCATCGACCCGGCATTGCTGCAGGTGGTGGTGCGCCAGACCATCCACGGGCCGGATTACGATCTGAGTAATCAGGCACAGTCCGGGTTTACCGAATACGATCCGCCGCAAGTTGTGCAGATGGATGAGGACATGATGCCGGTGGCTGGCGGTCTGGCCTTCTATCCGGAGAACACTTACGTCAGCTTCCATTCGACTGAGCGGCTGCCTTACGGCGCCGAGATTTTCGTTGACGTCATTTACGATGGCGAAGACCTGAGCCGGTTCAGCTTTACCGTGCAGGATGTGCCGACGATTATTGGTGGCACGGTGACGGACCAGTTTGGGAATCCGATCGCGGGTATTCGCGCCGAGCTGGTGGAGCTGGAGATCGCTACCAACAGCGATAACAACGGCAACGTGGTGTTCGGTTCAGGCGCGCTGTTCCGAGAGGCTTTGCCGAGCGGTCGCTTCCGGTTACGCCTGAATGGCGATATGGACAATCCGCGTTACGGTACGGTGGAGACTTGGGCGTCGGTGCAGCAGGGGCGTTTGAATACTCTGCCGGCGGTGCGTCTGCCGTTGCTTGATCCGCAGATTGCGTTCAAGAACATCGCCGGCGGACAGGCACAGGTGAGCCTGGCGGATGGCGACCTAATGCTGGATCTGAGCGCAACCACATTGACCTTTGAGAACGGGCGCACGCAAGGCGATGTGCACGTTCAGTTCCTGCCCTCCAATCAGGTGCCCTTCGATATTATTGCGGGCGCATTCCCGCACTGGTTGTATAACGTGCAGCCCTCGGGCGTGCAGGTGAGCGGGCCGGTGGGCGTGACGCTTCAGATGCCACCGCTTTACGGTACCCATGATTACGTGCCGCCGGAAGGTTCACTGGTCGCGTTACTGGGCTTTAGCCTGCGCGACAAAGTCGTGCACGTGGTGGGCGTGGCTGAAATTGTCGGGCACGAGGTGCGCAGCGTTGGACCGGCCGTGGAGCTGGAATCGTTGGATTACCTGGGCTATGCCATCGTGAACGTCAATTCGCATCCCCAACTGGAGCAGTACCGCGACGGTGGCATTACCTCGCTGGCATTGCTGCGCTCGTTGCTGGAACAGGAAGCGCAATAGTGAGCGGCGTACGGCTCAGCGCGATTGCTGCGATGGCCACGATGGCTGCTGTCGGGGGCGCATGGCCAACCGCAGCGTTAGCCAGCGGCGGTCCCGAGGTGACCTACGGCGTAGTCTTCGCACGTGGGCTGGTACTGGGGCCGGGCGGCCAGCCAATTTTTTCAGAATTCGACGAGCAGGGTGTCGCCAGCACCATCCCCAGCCTCCCCAACGGCGGGGAGATGGTCGGTGAACTGGCAGACGCGCAGGTGATGAGCGGCGCCAGCTACCGCGCACTCGAGCAGGCCTATCGGCAGTATCTAGCCGACAATGCGGATGGTATCGCACAAGGTGCGCGGGTGATGCTGGCCGACGAGTACCGCACTAACGACCTGGGTACCGTCAGTGTGCCGCAGGGCGGCGGCGAGCCGCCGCTGGAAGTGGCCATCCCAAAGCCTGCGCTACTCAGCTCCAGCAAGTCTGCACTGATCCGTGCGGCAGCGACCATTGGCGACCCACGTGCGCTTGGTGAGCGCGGTGCCATATTGTTCGAGGCGCCCATCGATCTTAGCGACGGCAGCTTGCAGAGTCTGGATGAGGGTATCAGCTCGATTATTCTGGATGCAGACGGCCGGGTGCTTCACGCCTCCACCAACAATATCGGTTTTCGGGCTGCCTATGTCCGGCCTGAAGACGGCGGTATCGGCGATCCGTCACTGGATCACATCGTTAACTATCAGCGCGGTGACGAGCTGTGGGGCGGTGTTGACGCGCTGATTGAAAGCACTATGGGCGGTTTGTCGGCATCACTGAACGGTAGTTTTCAGGTGATCGACTTTATTCCGCCATGCCCTGGCTTTTCCTACACCTATGACTTTGATGTGTACGCGTCACTGAATTATCGGTTTTTCGACCCACAGGCCGCGCAGCCCTGGGGCAGCTACTACTACCGAACGTTCAACTCCACCACCTGCATCGGTTATGGCGAAGTACCCCTGGGTTTCAGCCTCGCCGGGCTATCCGCAACGCTTGCCGTACAGAGCATTGTCGCCACCATTGCCGACCCGCTGATTACGTTGGAGTTGCCGATTGATGTGGTGCTGTTTAACGGTACTGGCAGAGTCGCCAATCCGGACGGCAGTCTGCTGAGCGTCGGCGGATCCACGCAGTACGATCCGACCGTCGCGATGTACGAAGATATCAAGCCACCGCAGCTGGACCTGGATGTGGACCGTGCTGGCGATTGGGTAAGCGAACCGGGCAGCGTCACGCCTGATGGTGTGTCCGGTGACAATCAGTATGTGGGCGTGTGGTTAGGGGCTACCGGTCAGTACGGGTTTAGCGCGGATGGCGTGCCACTGGATGAGAATGGCGATCCGTTGGATCCGGAGCTGTATCGGCTGGCGGACCAGCAGGCGGATTTTGAAGATCGCGGGTTATTGACCAGCATCAGCATTGAGGATCTGGCCGAGACGGATATTTACGTATTTCGCGAATCCAATGGGCAAATGGTCGTCAGCCAGGAAGGGCTAGACCCGGAGCGGGAGATTATCCAGGAACAGGGGC
>CBDUQI010000037.1:0-35657 GCA_965369325.1 uncultured Gammaproteobacteria bacterium | reverse complement strand
AACGGAGAACCTCATGATTGGTGGCGCGGCTGCGCTGCTGGACAATGAGTTTGACGAGTTCACCAACTCGCCCTGCTGGACGATCGAGGCGGTGGGCGATCCGGTGGGGTGTCTTAGCGGCAAAGACGTGTCCGGCGAGCCGAATCAGTTCTCGCCGGAGTTTGCCGCCAATCTCAAGTTCGATCATTTCCTCTCGTTGGGCGAGTCGCTAGAGCTGCACTCCACGCTCAACGTCAACTACTCCGACGGTTACTTTACGGCGGCCGATCTGGATCCCGTCTACGCGTTCCAGGACAGCTGGACGAAAATAGATCTACGTCTGGCATTGCTCCCGAGTTCGGATAAGTGGGAGGTGGCGCTCGTGGGTAAGAACATCACCGACGAGGAAACCAGCGGTAACAATAACGACCAGCCTTTGGTGCCTGGCAACGGGTTCGCCAGTCTGGATCGGCCCAGCTCCTGGGCGGTGCAAGGCACGTTCCGGTTCTAGGCGATCAGCACTGAGGGTGCGCCGATCACGTACGCTCGGGCTCGGCTGCTATGCGTGGCCAAGCCTGTGGTGCCAGGCGGTGGTGAGTGCATGATGGCGGTGTGTTGGTTGGGAAATCGCGAACAGAGGGTGGGGGGCTATGAGGCGTGTGCATAAGGGGGTTTTGGTTGCCACTTTGCTGGCGCTGACGGCTAGCGGTTGCCAGCGCAGTCCCGAGGCAACCAGCCAGGACGGGGTGACATCTGCGGCGCACGGCGCGGCGCCTTCGGCGCGCGCCACTGGCGATGTGCCCTGGGCACTGCACGGCAACGATGTGGGTGAGCAGCGCTTCTCTGCACTGGAGCAAATCCGGCCGGACAACGTGTCCACACTCGGGCTCATCTGGTCCTACGATATTCCTACCCGTCGCGGCATCGAGGCGACACCGTTAATGGTGAATCGCACCCTGTACGTAAGCGGCAGTTGGTCAATTGTGTACGCGTTGGATGCTGTGACCGGTGCCCAGAAGTGGGTTTATGATCCGCAGGTGGATCGCGCATTTCTGGCCAAAGGCTGTTGTGATGCGGTGAACCGTGGCGTCGCCTATCGGGACGGCAGAATATTCGTTGGCGCCTATGACGGTCGGCTGATCGCGCTGGACGCAGAGGATGGCAGCGTGGTGTGGGATGTGCAGAGCACCGATCGCGATAAGCCTTACACGATTACCGGTGCCCCACGGGTCGCGGGCGACAAGATTATTATCGGCAACGGTGGTGCGGAACTGGGCGTGCGCGGTTACGTGAGTGCGTACGACGCGGATACCGGCGAGCAGGCGTGGCGATTTTATACTGTGCCAGGCAATCCCGCCGACGGCTTCGAAAACGCGCAGATGAAGATGGCCGCCGACACCTGGAACGGCGAGTGGTGGCGCTGGGGTGGCGGCGGCACGGTGTGGGATTCGATGGTATACGACCCGGAGCTGGATCTGCTGTACATCGGTGTCGGCAACGGCTCGCCGTGGAATCAAGCGGTGCGCAGTCCTCAGGGTGGCGACAACCTGTTTCTGGCGTCGATTGTCGCGTTGCGCCCGGACACCGGCGAGTACGTCTGGCACTATCAGACAACGCCGGGCGATACCTGGGACTTCACGGCCACCCAGCACATGATACTGGCCGATATTCAGATCCACGGTGTATTGCAAAAAGTGCTGATGCAGGCACCGAAGAATGGATTCTTTTACGTGCTGGACCGCGCCACCGGCGAGTTGCTTTCGGCCGAACCGTTTACCGAGTTGAACTGGGCCAGCGCGGTGGATCTTGAAACTGGGCGTCCGCTCGAAGCGCCCGACGCGCGCGTGTTTGACGGCGTTAAGCCGGTGCTTCCGGCGATGGGCGGCGGGCATAATTGGCCGGCAATGTCCTACAACCCGAATACCGGGCTGGTGTACATTCCAACGATGCAGTTCCCCGCCAGCTACAAGGCGCCAAGTGCCGAGGTTGATCAGCAACCGGGCCATGGTTACTGGAATCTGGGTTTCGACATGATGGGGGCGGCGCCGCCAAAAATTCCGGACGCGCAGATCGATGCGCTGTTGGCGCAGACCTACACTTCCAGCCTGCTCGCGTGGGATCCGGTCAGCCAGCAGGCGCGCTGGTCGACCCCACCGGCGCGCCCGACCGCCGGGGGCACGCTCAGCACCGCCAGCGGCCTAGTCTTTCAGGGCGCGCACAATGGGCATTTGACGGCCTACGATGCTGGCGATGGCACCCGGCTGTGGTCGAGCGACACGCAAACCGGCGCGATGGCGCCGCCGATTACCTACGCTGTGGCGGGCGAGCAGTACGTGGCGATTGCTGTCGGCTTTGGCGGGGGATTCGCTGCGCAAGGCGGGGTCATTGCGCACGGATGGAAGATACCGAATGTCTCGCGTGTCCTGGTGTATAAGCTGGGCGGCACTGAACAACTACCGCCACGGCCCGAGACGACCGCGCGAATGCCTGCGCCCGCTGCAGAGGCAACCGCGGATGCGATGGTTCTCGCACATGGCCAACAGGTGTATCAGCGCCATTGTTCGTACTGCCATGGCGATGGGCTGAGAACGGGCGGTGTTAATCCCGACCTGCGCTGGTCATCCCCGCAGGTGCATGGCTTATGGCAGCAGATTGTTCGCGACGGCAGCCTGAGCGCACTGGGTATGGTGGGGTTTGCCTCGTACGTGAGCGAGACGGACGCAGAGGCAATTCGCCAGTACGTATTGTCGGAGGCCAATCGGGTGTACCTGCTGCAGCAGGCAAGTAGCGAGGCCCCCGCTCAGAATTAGTTGGACAACGGAGAGTGACACGTGAGTGAACAGGCAACATTCCGGGCGATGGTCGATAGCACTCAGGAGGACTGGGAGCTTATCCTCCGCCAACAGCGGATTTTTGTCGGGGGGCTTCCCGATCGCATCATGGCGCATCTGATGTTGCTGGATAAGGATTTCGGCGGCTTCCCGGTGGATCGTCTTCAACACTGTTTGCAAACCGCGGAGCTTGCCGCCGAAGACGGTCAGGACGATGAGTACGTGGTCTGTGCCCTGCTGCACGATATTGGTGACTCGCTGGGCAGCCTTAATCACGCGGATGTTGCGGCAGCCATTGTTGAACCGTTTGTCAGCGAGGGCAATCACTGGATGGTCAAGCATCACGCGATCTTTCAGGGCTATAACTTTTTCCATTTCCTCGGAATGGACCGCAACCTGCGCGATAACTTCCGCGCGTCGCCGTACTTCGAGCAAACCGAGGAGTTTATCGCCAAGTATGACAACCCGGCGTTTGACTACGAGAAGCCCAGATTATCGCTGTCGGCGTTCGAGCCGCTTGTACGCAAAGTGTTTTCATCGCCGAAAAACAGTCTCTACCAGAGCCTGATGGAATAGTTCAGGTATCAATACGCCAAGGCGGAGTGCCGGCCACCATGAGAATCTTACCCTCTATCGCGATTATGTTTGCGCTGGGCATGCTTTGCACGTCTGCGGGTGCGGCGCAGGATAGCGAGGCTGACACCTACTCACCGTATGCCTTGGACGATGGTGGTAAACGGGTGTTGTGGGGCGATACGCATCTACACACCACGCTGTCGCTGGACGCTCGCGCCTATGGGGTAGAGTTGGATGCGCGCGCCGCGTACCGCTTTGCGCGTGGCGAGCAGGTCCGTGCTACCCACGGCGAGCATGTAAAGCTGTCCCGTCCGCTGGATTTTCTGGTGGTGTCTGATCATTCGGACGCCATGGGCACGATGTCCGATATTATTGATGGGAATCCTACGTTTTTGGCCAACAAGACGGTGGCTTCCTGGCACCAGCGGCTGAATGAGGCCAGTACCGGTGAGTTGCTTAAGGTGCGCACGGAGATCATGTTGGCGCTGACTAAGGGCACCGCGCCGGATTTGCTGTTTGCACGCGATTTCTTCGCCGATGTGTGGCAGGGATACCTGGCGGTCGCGGAGACCTATAACGAGCCAGGCCGATTTACCACGCTGATAGGCTACGAGTGGACGTCTTCCCCAAAGGGGAACAATCTGCACCGCAACGTGTTGTACCGTGATGGCGCCGACAAGGCGGGGCAGTTGCTGCCATTTACTGCCGCGGAAAGTGAAAATCCCGAAGACCTGTGGCGTTGGCTGCAAACGTATGAGGACACCACAGGCGGGCAGGTGTTGGCGATCGCACACAATGGCAATATCAGCAACGGTCTGATGTTTCCCGAGGTCGATTCGTTTTCAGGCGAGCCGCTTGGTCGGGAGTATGCGCGTACGCGTGCGCGCTGGGAGCCACTTTACGAAGTCACGCAGATCAAAGGGGATGGCGAAACACATCCCTATCTTTCGCCGAATGATGAGTTCGCCGATTACGAAACCTGGGATCGCCTCAATTTTGATGGTCACCCGAAAACCCCGCCGATGCTGGAGTTTGAATATGCGCGTTCGGCCCTCCAACGCGGGCTAGCGCTTGAGACCACCTTAGGTACTAACCCCTACCAGTTCGGCATGATCGGCTCAACCGACAGTCATACCGGGCTTGCGACCGGCGAGGAAAATAACTTTTTTGGCAAGCTGAGTTTCATGGAACCGTCGCCGACTCGCTGGGAGCGCAGCCTGGCGGAACTTCGTGATCAGGCGGTGTTGGGCTGGGAGATGGTCGCTTCCGGCTATGCCGCCGTCTGGGCCAGCGAGAACACACGCGCCGCCATTTTCGATGCGATGAAGCGGCGCGAAACCTATGCCACCACGGGGCCACGTATGACGGTGAGGTTCGACGCTGAGTTGGGCGCGCAGCAGGTGCCGATGGGCGGTAGTTTGCGCGCGCGCGAGTCACAGGCGCCGATGTTTGTGGTGGGCGCTCGCAAGGACCCCGACGGGGCGAACCTTGATCGCATACAGATAGTGAAAGGCTGGCTGGATGCCAACGGCAAGACGCATGAACATGTTTACGATATTGTCTGGGCGGGCGATCGTCGTCCGGGCGCGGATGGCAAGCTGCCCGCGATTGGCAGTACGGTGAATTTGAAGGCTCCCAGCTATACCAACGCCATTGGCGCCGTGCGGCTCAACACGCGCTGGCAGGACCCGGATTTTCAGGCGGATCAATCGGCGTTTTACTACGCGCGGGTATTGGAGATTCCCACCCCGCGCTGGACCGCTTTCGACACTGCCCGGTATGGCGTGGAGATGCGCAAGGAAGTGCCTATGGTCACTCAGGAGCGGGCGTACACGTCACCTATCTGGTATGAGGCGCAGTAGCAGCGACACGCCGCTAGGGTCCGATACGAGGGCATCAGAATCTGTTGAGTAGTGATATGAAACTTGTGAAAACGCTGGCACTTTGCGGCCTGACGATCGGGCTTACGGGTTGCGACACCTCACCGCCTACACCCCAGTCTACGCCGTCCGCGCCCGCGACTACCGCGGCGGCCGATGCGCCAGCGTCGGCTTCAAGCAGCGTTTCCACGCCCGCCGTGGCGCCGCCAGACCAAGTGTTTTGGGGCGATACGCATTTGCACACATCGGATTCGGCCGATGCGTTTGCCTTCGGCGCCCGGTTGGGTGCTGAGCAAGCACTTCGGTTCGCACGTGGGGAACAGGTGACCGCCACCTCCGGTATGCAGGCGCAGCTGAAGCGGCCGTTGGATTTTTTGGTGATCGCGGACCATGCCGTAGGCCTGGGAATTGGCCAGGAAATTTACGATCGTAACCCGGTGCTGATGGCGGACCCGGTGATCGCCCGCTGGAGCGATATGATTCGCAGCGGCGGCGAGGCGTCACAGACGGCCACGCGGGAAATTATCACCGGGCATTCCGCCGGCACCAATCCGCCGACACTCAGTGATCCCAAACTGGTGGGGCCAATAGTCAAAGGTATCTGGCAGGCGCGCGGGAACATGGTCGAGCGCTACAACCAGCCTGGGCAGTTCACCGCGTTTATCGGCTATGAGTTCACGCCGGCACCCGGCGGCGACAATCTGCACCGTGTGGTGATTTTTCGCGACGGGGTAGATAAGACCAACACCATCATGCCATTCTCCTCGGCCCAGAGCGAAGATCCGGAAGACCTGTGGGCCGCGTTGCAGGCGTACGAGACGCGCACTAACGGTAAGGCACTGGCGATCCCGCACAACGCCAACCTTTCCAATGGCCGCATGTTCGCGTTTACCGATTTTGAAGGCAGCCCGATTGATGCAGACTACGCGAGCCGCCGCGCGCGCTGGGAGCCGCTGGTGGAAGTCACCCAAATAAAAGGTGATTCGGAGTCGCATCCGTTCCTGTCGCCGAACGATGAATTTGCCTCCTATGGGGACGCCGGATGGGAGCTGGGCAATCTCACGGTCACTGGCACGCATACGCAAGACATGCACGGGGGCGATTATGTGCGCGAGGCACTTAAGCGCGGCTTCGTGATTGAGCGTGATACCGGGATCAATCCGTTCAAGTTAGGCATGATCGGCTCCACGGATTCGCACACCGCGCTGGCCACCGCCGATTCGGATAACTACTTCGGCAAACACAGTGGCGTTGAGCCAGGCCCCTTGCGCGCGGCCAACAAAGGCTCGCTGGCCGGCAGCGGGTTGCGGGTGGGCTGGCACTACCTCGCCTCGGGTTATGCAGCGGTTTGGGCCCGCGAGAATACGCGTGAGGCGATTTTTGATTCGATGATGCGCAAAGAGGTATACGCCACCACCGGCCCGCGTATTACCTTGCGATTCTTTGGCGGCTGGGATTTTTCATCGCAAGACGCGCGAGCCACTGACCTGGCCGAGGTGGGCTATGCCAAAGGCGTGCCCATGGGTGGGGATCTGCCACCACGCAAGGCAGGCGCACCGGCGTTTGTGGTGCACGCGCTGATGGACCCGGAAGGGGCCAATCTGGATCGCGTACAAATAGTGAAAGGCTGGGTCGATCGCGATGGGCGAATTCACGAGCAAGTGCACGATGTGGTTTGGTCCGGCGACCGGGTGGCGGGGGCGGACGGTAAACTGCCATCGGTAGGTAGCACCGTCGATTTGTCTGTGCCCACCTGGCGCAACAGCATTGGTGCGCCGGAGCTTAAGGCGCAGTGGTCCGATCCCGCGTTTGATCCGGCTTCACCGGCCTTTTATTACGTGCGCGTGATCGAGATCCCGACCCCGCGCTGGCCAGCTTACGATGCGGCGCGCTTTGATGCGCAGGTGCCGGCGGACGCGCAGTTGAGCACTCAGGAGCGCGCTTACAGTTCGCCTATCTGGTATTCACCGCAACCTTGATGAGCCATGACACGCAAGGCGCGCGGCCGTGGTGGCGCCAGCCGTTGCTGCACTTTCTGCTCGCGGCCGCCGCCATCTTCATCTTGGATGCGGTGCGCGGGTCGCCACCGGAGCAGGGTAGTCGCCGTATCGTGGTGACGGTGGCGCAGGTAGAGCGGCTGGCGGGACTGTGGCAGCAAACCTGGGGTCGAGCACCCAGCGAGGTGCAGCTGCAGTCGTTGGTGCGCGATCATATCCGCGAAGAAATCTACTACCGCGAAGCACTGAATCTGGGGCTGGATGTTAACGATACGGTGATTCGCCGGCGGCTGCGTCAGAAAATGGAGTTCCTGAGTACCAGCGATGCCGACGGCACCGTCCCTGAGCCTGCGCAATTGCAGGTGTACTTTGAACGCCACGCGCAGCGCTACCAGCACGGGCCACGATACGACTTTGAGCAGATCTACTTTGCGCCAGCCAATCAGCGCCAGGCAGAACGGGCACTGGCGCTGCTGGCGGCCGGGAGTGCCGCGCAAGCACTCGGCGAGCCCATCGGGCTGCCGGCGAGCATGATGGGCGCCAACGAAAGCACCATCGCGCGAACGTTTGGATCTGTATTTTTCGAGCAACTGGACGGGCTCGAAGCCGGTGTCTGGGCTGGCCCGCTGACCTCAGGCCTGGGACTGCATCTGGTAAAGATCACAAACCGCGAGGGCTCGCGCACGCCAGCGTTAGAGGAGGTTCTCGCGAATGTTCGCAACGACTGGATGGCGGAGCAGGCTGCCAACGCACGCGAAGCGGCTTATCAGCTACTGCACGCCGCGTACGAGATTGAGATAGAGGCGCCGGCGCGTTGAGACGTGCGTGGCAGCTGTTGGTCGTCGCGGCGTGCCTGCTGTTAACGCTGAGTTACGCGAGCGCGCATGAGTTACGACCGGGGTATCTCGAAGTGCTGGAAACGGCGGCCAGTGAGTACCGGGTGCGCTGGAAAGCGCCAGTCTCAAAAGGGCGCCCGCTGGCCGTCGAACCCGGGTTTCCGAGTACCTGCGAGACCCATGGTGGCGCCAGCCGATCCAGTGCAGGAGGGATGCTGAGCAGTGAGGGCACCCTGCGCTGCGAGCGGTCGTTGGCCGGGCGGCGCATTGACTTGAAAGGACTGGACGCGACGCTCACCGATGTTCTCGTGCGAGTGATTTCAAGCGATGGCCGCTCGCAGACGCTGCGTGCGACCCCGGATGCACCCATCGTGCAATGGCCCGCCGAGTTATCCACCCGCGGCGTCATGCGCACTTACTTTGTGTTGGGCGTAGAGCACATCCTCTCAGGGTGGGATCATCTGTTGTTCGTGCTGGCACTGGTGCTGCTGATCAGCGGTGTGCGCCGTCTCATCGAGACCATTACAGCGTTTACGCTGGCGCATTCCATTACGCTGCTCGCCGCATCGCTCGGCTGGGTCACGTTGCCGTCTGCGCCGGTCGAAGCGGTGATTGCGTTGTCCATTGTGTTTCTGGCCAACGAGGTGGCAAACAAGCGCAGGGGTGTGCGCCGGATGTCGCAACGTCGCCCGTGGGTGGTGGCGTTTGTCTTCGGCTTGCTGCACGGGTTTGGTTTTGCCGGTGCACTGGCGAGTATCGGGTTGCCACGCAATGACATTCCGGTGGCGCTGCTGAGCTTCAACCTTGGGGTTGAAGCGGGGCAGTTAATGTTCCTGGCCGGTGTGCTGCTCGTGCTTGGCCTCCTCACCCGGTTGAACTGGCGTCAGGCGTTTGATCGGCTGGCGAGCTACGGGATTGGTATCACGGCAAGCTTCTGGCTGTTGCAACGAGTGATCTGATCGTTACCCGGCTAACTCAGCTCAATAACGCTACAGCAGCGTCTTCGATCTGTTGCTCGCTGACCAGCACCAGGTTGGCCGCGTCGGCCAGCGGGATGTAGCTGTCCTCGCCAACCACCCGGGATTTGGCAACGCCTGGCCTTGCATGTTCATCCAGCGCGGTAAATATCTGCTCAGAGATGCCGCCAGTGGCGCGTCCCTCATCCACCACCAGCACTCGCCCAACCTCGTTGGCGTGCCGCGCGAGTGCCTGTGTGTTTAGTGGTTTGAGCCAGCGCAGGTCAAGCACCCGGCAAGCGTGGCCCTGTGCCTGCAGCCGTTTCGCCACACGCAGCGACATCCGCACGCCGTTGCCGTAGGTGACGATCAACAGATCGTCGGCATCTGCGTGGTAGGTGCGCGGCTCGCCCAATGGCACGTACTCGCCAGGCGCCGGGTAGGGGAACGACCAGCCCGCGTCACGTTCTTCGTGCAGGTCCTTGGTCATGTACAACGCGATGGGCTCAAGAAAGGCGACTACCCGTCCGTCCACCTGCCCCAGCGCTGCGCAGGTACGCAGCATCATGGCGGCATCGTCGCCGCGTGCTGGGCAGGCGATGATCAGCCCGGGAATGTCGCGCAGGGCGGTAAAAGAGTTGTCGTTGTGGAAGTGACCACCAAAACCGCGCTGGTAGGCAAGCGAAGCGATGCGCACGATCATCGGATTGGCGTACTGGCCGTTGGAGAAGAACTGCGTCGAGCACGCCTCCCCGCGCAATTGATCGGCGGCGTTGTGCAGGTACGCCAGGTATTGAATCTCCGGCACCGGCATCAGGCCCATGTAGGCGGCGCCCTGCGCCATCCCGAGGATGGTGGTCTCATCCAGCAGCGTGTTAAATACCCGCCGCGGACCGAACGTGCTCGCAAGGCCGGTGGTGACGGTGTATACGCCGCCTTTTTGCGCGACGTCCTCACCAAACAGAATCATCTGTGGATAGCATGCCAGCAGATCGCGAAGCGCGCGATTGATCTGAATCGCCAGATGACGGGGTGGGCCATTTTCCGGGAGCTTGTCGGCGCCACCAAAGGCCGCCGCGCGCGCTGGCGCGGGTGCGCTGATTGCGGCCTGGGCGTTTACCGCGTCGGGCCGGTAAGGGGCCAGTGGTTGGCTCACCTGCTGCACGCTGGTGAGCTTGGGGCGTGTCGCGGCACGCCGACAGGCCGCATCTACCTGCGCGCGTACTTGCTCATACTGAGCCAGGATTTGTTCGGCGCTGAGCGCACCTGCCTCGATCAGCGTCAACGCGCAGCGGATGAGTGGGTCGGCGGCCTCGCTGGTCTCGATGTCGGCCATCGGGCGGTATTCGCTCTCCACATCGGTGCCCGCGTGCGCCAGCAGCCGGTGTTGCTTCAGATGCAGGAAGGCGGGTCGGCGGGTGCGCCGTACATAGTCGATGGCGCTTAGAGCAGTATCATGTGTGTTGCTCAACTGAGTGCCATCGGCGGCAAAGTATGCAAGGTTCGCACGCTGCGAGAAGCTCTGCTCGATCCAGCCACGCGGTGTATGCACCGAGATACCCAGGCCGTTGTCTTCACACATAAACAAAATGGGTGCGGGCAGTTTCTGGTAGGCAGTCCATTCGGCCGCGTTGAAAGCGCCCTGGGCAACGTTGTGGTTGGCGCTGGCATCGCCAAAGCTGCAATAAACAATGCTATCCGCGGGTACCGGCAGGCTCGCACCCAGGCGTTTGCATTGCGCGATGGCAATCGCGGTGCCAACGGCCTTGGCCAGATGGCTGGCGATGGTGGAGGTTTGCGGCGGTATCCATAGTTCGCGACTGCCCCATACTTTGTGACGCCCGCCAGAGATCGGATCCTCGCTGCTGGCCGCCAGAGACAGCGCGGCATCGTAGACCGGGTCGGCGTCGGGGGCTTGAAGACTGCGGGCCATCACGAAGCCGCCACTTCGATAGTGCAGAAATGCCGGGTCGGTGACACGCAGCAAATGCCCCAGCACGGCATTGGATTCGTGGCCGGAACTGCCGATGGTGTAGAAGCCTTCGCCGCGTGCGCGCATCTGTCGCGCGGAAAAGTCGAGGTGTCGCGACATCATCTGCGCATCGAAGATGCTCAGCGCGTCGGTGATATTCAGCCTCGGGGACAGTGGTGTCGCCTTGCCCAACGCAGGATGCTCGGTGCCGGAGGCCGCGGCGCGGATCGCCTGGCTAAAGTTCTCATCCACAATGTTGGCACGGTTTATCGCGCGGGTAGCGCGCTTGCCCCCGGAGGCGCCCGTAGCAGGGCGTTTGGTCTGACTCATCAAGTGGCTCCTGGCACCTTGGAACAGCGCGTGCGCAGCGCTCAGGGGCTTGATCCGGCCCGGGTGACGCCGGCGGAACAGGCGAGCTGCGGCGCCGCAGGCGCGTGAAATGTAAGCCACGCGATTGTATTGCAGTCGTCGCGCGAATGCGCGGGGTATTTCTCAGCCCGGAAAAGGCCGGCGCCGTCCGGCGACGGCGACGCGGCCAGGGGACAGGTACTTAACCTAATGTTCGGCCTCATCGGGGGCCATTTCCTGAGAATCACGATTGCTTACCGGGTCAAGATTAAGTTGGTACTATCGCGCCGGTGAATACGCCCACCGACACAATCGACAGCGGCCGCCTGAGTGTATTGTTTGCGGTCATGCTGGTAACCGCATCCGGTAACACGGCAATGCACTCGTTGCTGCCGACCATCGGCTCGCAACTGAACATTCCGGATGTGTGGGTGAGCCTGGCGTTTAGCTGGTCCGCGTTGTTTTGGGTGTACACCGCACCCAAGTGGGCCCGGATGTCGGATCGCCGCGGTCGCAAAAAGCTTATGCACCTGGGCCTGGTGGGGTTTTCGGCGTCGATGCTGCTAAGTGGCATTGTGCTATACCTGGGCTTGATCGGTGTTTTAGCTGCGTTTTGGACCTTCGTTGTTTTCGGTCTGTTGCGCACGTTGTACGGTGGCCTGGGTTCGGCGGCACCGCCGGCTGTGCAAGCATACGTGGCCTCGCGCACGCACGGCGCGGACAGAACCAAAGCTTTGTCACTGGTCGCCTCATCCTTTGGCCTTGGCACAGTGGTAGGCCCTGCGGCGGCGCCATACTTGATGATGCCTGGACTGGGGCTGTCCAGCCCTTTGTTCGTGTTCGGCGCGATTGGTGTGCTGGTGATGGTGGCGTTGGCGCTGGCGCTCCCCGATGACGACCCGAGCTTTGAGGCGCGGGGGGTTGTGATGCGCGAGCCGTACAGTTCAGCACCGTCCTCGATCGCGCTTTTACGCGATAGCACCACCGAACATGACCAGCGCTCGACACCTACGGCGAGCGTTGACACCGTTGATGCCCAGCGCCATCAGGCGGGGGATGAACCGCACGCGCCCGTGAGCGAACTGGCCTGGTCGGATGAGCGCATCCGGCCATGGTTGATTGTGGGTTTGGGCGGCGGGCACGCGCACGCAATGGTGTTAGGGGTGATTGGCTTCCTGGTAATGGATCGAATCGGCTTGCGCGCGGATCCGGCCCAGGCAGTTGAGATGATCGGGATCGTTCTGATGGCCGGCGCGGTGGCAACGCTGCTCGCACAATGGGGGCTGATCCCGCTGCTTTCGCTGCAACCGCGCACGCTGGTAGTCTGGGGGTTGGTGCTCGCCGCGCTCGGTAGTGCGATGATTAGTTATTCCGACGGGTTGTTGGACATCGTGCTGGGCTTTTCGATTTGCTCGCTTGGGTTCGGTCTTTTCCGGCCCGGCTTTACCGCCGGCGCATCATTGGCGGTGGAGCAACACGAGCAGGGTGCGATCGCGGGCATGGTATCGGGGGTGACGGGGGCGACCTTTGTTGGCGCACCGGCGCTCAGTGTCTGGTTGTACTCGCAGATGGCGGTGCTGCCATTTTGGGTGATTATCGCGTTGTGTCTGGCAATGTTGCCCTGGAGCATAGCGGTCCGGTTGAGGTAGTGTCGATATAGCCTATGCATTGGCAGGAGGAGCTGGTCGTTTTCTCATTTATGCTTAAGGTTTTGGGCGCCGTACTGCTCAGCGTAGTGATAGCGGTCACGGTGCTGCGCTTGCGTGCTTACTCGCCGCAGGACCTGGAGATTGCTGCGGTGGACTGCGCGGCGGATGCACCGGTATGGGCGGTGGGAACACCGCTTAAGGTTATGAGCTACAACGTGCAGTACATGGCCAGCAAGCACTATATTTTTTTCTACGATATTGATCTTGAGGATCAACAGCGGGTGGAAGCCGTAGGGTTGGCGGGCAAGGCGATCGCCGACAAACCCTCTAAGGAACACGTGCTGTGGACGCTGGATGAGGTGGCAACGTTGATCGCGAATGAGGCCCCGGACGTGGTGATGCTGCAAGAGATTAACGGGGGAAACGACGGTCGTACATACTACATAGATCAGGCTAGTGAACTGCTGCGACGGCTGCCGGATGGTGTGTACGCCTGCCAATCACACGCGCCGTACTGGCAGGCGGAGTACATCTTGCACCCGCACGTGATGGCCCCGGTCGACATGCAGTTATCTACGCTGTCACGTTACCGTATCACCAAATCAGTCCGCCACCAGTTGCCCCGAAAGGCTCGCAATTTTTTGGTCAGGCCGTTTAACTTCCAGCGGGCTTTGCTTGAATCACATATCGCCACAGACAAAGGTGGCACGATCGCTATGATCAATACGCACTTTGATGCCTGGGGAGCAGGTACCGGCGTGATGGAGCGGCAGGTCGAGAAAACTCTTGAGTTGTTGCGGTCTCTGGACGACGAGCGCGTACCCTGGGTATTCGGGGGCGATCTGAATTTGCTGCCACCCGATAATAATCGTCAACGCGCACGCATCGCCAAAGCGCGTACCGGCGAGTTCGACCCGCAACCTCGAATCGCCCCGCTATACGAGCGGTACCGTGCGATTCCGTCGTTGGCAAATGTAATGTCAGTCGATCCGGTACCGTGGTATACACACTTTCCCAACGACCCGACTGTCAACGGGCCTGATCGCACCATCGACTATTTGTTCTACAGTGATCAATGGGCGTTGCGCGATGCCTATGTTGTGCAGAAGGAGGCGCTGGCGTTGTCGGACCATTTGCCCGTGATGGGTGTGTACTCGTTGCCGCCGAGCATGCCTCAGTAAGGTGTGCGCATCTGCGTGGCGGCGGGTATCGCCGCCACGCGAGCTTGCCGCCTCAATCGTTGGATCGGAGGCGAGCGTTAGTCGGGTCAAATGGGCTCTGCGGGATCACCAATGCGCGGTGACGTCGGCCCAGAATGTCGATGTGAAGCTGTGTGCCAACTTCAGCGCAGTCGGCGTTGATCAAGGCCATTGCAAGCGACTTGTTGACACGGAATCCGAAACCGCCGCTGGTGGCGCGCCCGACAATCGCACCACCTTTGCTGATCGCGTTGCTACCGAGCGCATCGGCATCGTCCACGTTCAGCACTTCGAGCGCGACCAACTTGCGGGTCGCGCCGTCCTGATGCCAGGCGAGCAGGCCATCGCGTCCCAGAAAATCGCCTTTGGCTGGTTTTACAAAACGATCTAGCCCGGACTCGTAGGCGGAGTACTCGATGGACATCTCCGTGCCTACCATGCGATAGGATTTTTCCAAGCGCATGGAGTCCATTGCCCGAATACCAAACGGTGCGATACCCAGGTTTTCGCCTGCGGCGAATAGTGCATCGAACAGATGGTTCTGATACTCGATTGGGTGATGCAGTTCCCATCCCAGTTCACCGACAAAGTTCACCCGCATTGCATTCACCGGCACCATGGCGATGCAGACATCCCTTGCCCGCAACCACGGGAACGCCTGGTTGGAGAAGTCGTCGCGGGAAACGCGTTGTAACAGCTCGCGGGATTTTGGTCCCGCCACCACCAACACGCCGGTTGCACCGGTGAGTTGCTGGAACTGTACGGAGCCATCCTCGGGCATGCGGCGGCGAAGATAGTCGTGATCCAGGCGCTGCAGGCCCGCGCCGGAGACAATGTAGAACGACTCGCGAGATTCGCGCATGATGGTGAACTCGGAATGCACACCGCCCTTGCGATTGAGTGCGTGGGCGAGGCACAGATGGCCTGCCTTAGTCGGCAGGCTATTGGCCACCATGCTGTCAAGGAACGCTTCGGCGCCGGTGCCGCTGATACGACACTTTGCGAACGAGGTCATGTCGAGTACACCGACGTTGTTGGTAACGTTCGCGATCTCCCGGCCGATGGCCTCAAACCAGCGCGAGCGCCGAAAAGACCAATGGTCGAGTGCTTCCATGCCCTTGGTGGCGAACCAGTTGGGACGCTCCCAGCCGGCTTTCTGACCGAATACCGCGCCCATGTTCTTCAGGCGCTCGTAGCACGGCGCGGTGCGTAGCGGGCGCCCTGCGGCACGTTCCTCGTCCGGAAAGTGGGTGATGAACTGATGCGCGTAGCACTCTTCGTTTTTCTTGATCAGATACGCCTCGGTAGCGTATTGACCGAAGCGACGCGGGTCGATGCTAAGCATGTCGATGGTCGGTTCGCCTTCAACGATCCACTCCGCCAATTGCCACCCGGCACCACCGGCCAGGGTAATGCCATAGGTATGGCCCTCGTTCAGCCAGAAGTTCTTCAGCCCCCATGCAGGACCGATAATAGGACTGGCATCGGGCGTGTAGGCAATCGCACCGTTGTAGATCTGTTTGACGCCGACGTCGGCAAATGCGGGTACGCGGTGAATGGCCGCCTCGATGTGAGGCTCCAGCCGGTCAAGGTCGGCATTGAATAACTCGTACTCCGCGCCATCTGACGGTCCGTCCAGATAGCAGCACGGGGCACCGTGCTCGTACGGTCCCAGGATGAGGCCCTTATTTTCTTCGCGCAAATACCACGAGCGGTCAGACTCGCGGATGACAGGCATCTCCGGGTGACCTTGGGCGTGCCTGGCGACTACGTCCGGATGCGGCTCGCTGACAATGTACTGGTGTTCCACGGACAGTACAGGCACATCCAGGCCAACCATCGCGCCCGTTTGCCTCGCGTAGTTGCCCGTGGCCGAGACCACATGCTCGCAGGTGACATCGCCCTTGTCGGTGATGACCCGCCAACGCCCATCTTCAGTGCGCTCGATGGCGGTCACCTGTGTCTTGCGGTGGATAGTTGCCCCGCGGGCACGCGCGCCTTTAGCCAGCGCCTGCGTGAGGTCGGCAGGTTGAATGTATCCGTCGTCGGGGTGATACATGGCATCCAGTAGGCCCTCCGTATTGGCCAGCGGTACCATTTCACCGAACTGTTCCGGGCTCAAGAACTGTACGTTCACACCGATGGTGGCGGCCACTGTCGCGTACTGCAGGTGTTCATCCATGCGATCGCAATTCATCGCCAGGCGAATGCTTCCAACATTTTTGTACCCCACGGCCTGGCCGGTTTCTTGCTCTAGCGTTTGATACAGTTCGATTGAGTATTTTTGAATCAGCCCCATGCTGTAGTTCATGTTGAACAATGGCAGAAGGCCAGCCGCGTGCCACGTGCTGCCTGAGGTCAGCTCGCCTTTTTCGAGCAGCATGACGTCGTCACCCCAACCCTTTTTCGCCAGGTGGTACAGGGTGCTGACACCCACCACGCCGCCGCCAATGACAACGACCCGAGCTTCTGATTTCATATCTCACCTGAATGGTTTCGTGCTGATGCGCGCTCGGATGTCGCGAGCGCTCTGTGCGCGGCTGCTGCGGCGATCATGAGCGCACGCGCGCGCCCTCGGGATCGTACATGGCGCGCGAGCTGGCGCTGGCCGAAAACTTCTCGCCAGCAATCTCGATCTCATAGCGACTGGATCGTAGGTCTGCCAGTCGTTCGCCGCGTGGATGATTGACGATGCCAAGCGCAACCGCGCGGCCCAATGTGTGCCCGAACGCGCCCGAGGTGACGTAACCGACGGCTTCGCCCTCACGATAAATGGTCTCATTGTGGTACAGCAGCGGCTCGCTGTCATCCAATGCGAATTGCAGCAGGCGGCGTTCGACGCCTTGCTCGCGTTGGTCTGCCACGGTTTGGCGCCCGATAAACTCAATGTCTTTGTGCATGGCGCAGGTGAAACTCAGGCCGGCTTCAACCACAGTGTCAAGGTCGTTAATATCATGTCCCCAGTGCCGATAAGCTTTCTCCAGTCGGCACGAGTCCAGTGTGTGATAGCCACAAAGCCTTGCTTCAAACTGGCGTTCACGCTGCATAATCGCCCTGTACGCAGCCAGCGCATTGTCGGTGGGAATGTACAATTCCCAGCCGAGTTCGCCGACGAAAGTAATACGCTGGGCCAGCACCTCAATCCCACCGATTGTCATCTTGCGTGCGGTGGAAAAGGCGAACGCATCATCGCCCCAGTCATCATCAGACAGAGACTGCAATAGATTGCGAGATCGTGGACCCATTACGCTGATAACCGCGTAGTGATTGGTGATGTCCATCAGTGTGCATTGATGTTGTGATGGGTGGTGCTGCTGTAGCCAATGCAAATCGCGTCGGCTGGTCGCGGGCGTCGTGATGATGTGATATTTCTGCGCGTCAATACGGGTTACCGTCAGATCGGCCTCGATGCCTCCTTGTGGGTTTAGCCACTGCGTATACACCACCTGTCCGTTCGGCACTGCCACGTCGTTGGTGCAGATGCGCTGTAGGAAATCCTGCGCGCCCGGGCCTGTGAGTTGAAATTTGGCGAACGAGGTCTGATCGAAGATGCCGACGCTCTCGCGTACGGCGCGGTGCTCTTGCGCTGCGAGCTCAAACCAGTTCTGGCGTTTGTAGCTGTACTCGTACTGGGGTTTGATGTTGCCGCTCGCGAACCAGTTTGCCCGTTCCCAACCGGCCACTTCGCCAAAGCAGGCGCCGCGCGCCTTCAGCTGCGCGTGTAAGGGGCTGTGAAAAATATTGCGCGAGGTTTCATACTGTCGGTAAGGCCAGTGCATTTCGTACAGCAGACCAAGCGTCTCGCTGACTCGCTCCTGTATGTAGGCAGCATTGCTCTGGTAGCTGAAGGTTCGCCGGATGTCGACATCCCACAGATCCGCTGGAGGGCGTCCGGTGTTAATCCATTGCGCCAACACGCGCCCGGCACCGGCGGCGGACTGGATGCCCACCGAGTTGAATCCGGCGGCAACAAAGAACCCAGTCAGTTCCGGCGCTTCACCCAACACGTAACTGCCGTCGGCGGTAAAACTCTCGGGCCCGTTGAAGAAGGTTTGTATGCCGGTGGTTTCCAGTCTAGGCACTCGGTGCATCGCGCCTTCCAAAATCGGCATGAAGTGCTCCAGATCTTCCGGCAGCTCGCCAAAGCTGAAGCCCTCGGGAATGCCGTTCATTCCCCACGGTTTGGCTACCGGCTCGAACGCACCGATAAGGATCTTGCCCGCATCCTCTTTGTAGTAAGCGTTGCGGTCGGCATCGCGCAATACCGGCAAGTGCCCGGGCAGGCCGGCCATGGGTTCGGTGATGGCGTAAAAGTGCTCGCACGCATGCAGTGGAATGCTCACACCGCACTGCATGGCAAGTTCGCGTGCCCACATGCCTGCGCAATTGACGATAACGGTGGATTGGATGTAGCCGTGATTGGTCATAAGACCCTTCACGCGGATGCCGTCGTGATCGACTTCCTGTACGGTAACGTGTTCGAGGATGGTGGCACCGCGCTGGCGGGCGCCCTTGGCGAATGCCATGGTGAGGTCCACCGGGTTCAGCTGACCATCTTTCGGGACATACACGGCGCCGAGAACATCGCTGGTTTGCAGCAGCGGCCACAATTCTGCGACTTCCGCAGGCCCGATATCCAGTGCCTCGATACCCAGCTGACGCGCCATCGTAGCGCCGCGTCGCACCTCCTCCAGGCGCCCGTTGGAGGTGGCGATGTTCAGACTGCCGTTCTGCTTCAGGCCGGTCGACTGGCCGGTTTCTTGTTCCAGTTCAGGGTACAGGTGCAGTCCGTATCGGGACAGTTCAGTCAGTTTCCGTGAGCTGCGAAGCTGCGGCACTAAACCGGCGGCGTGCCAGGTGGTGCCAGAGGTGAGCTGGTGTTTTTCGAGTACGACAACATCGCTCACACCGATACGTGCCAGGTGGTAGGCTACGCTGCAACCGACAACGCCGCCACCGATGATGAGGACATTCGCGCGCTCAGGAAGACTCTTTGGTTTCATTGTGGTGCTGCTCAACTGGCGTGTGCAATGTTGACAAGGATAAGGTGTGGTGCACTAAAACGATGCGAGACATCTCACAACTGGCTCAGTGCATTGTCAATGGCGCGGACGATATCATCGATGTCTTGCTGGGTGGCGATTAGCGCCGGGCTTAGGGCAATGGTGTTGTTGTAGTCTCGAAAGCTGCGGTTGGTGCGCCCGATGATCACCCCCTGCGACAGACAGTGAGCAGCAATACGAATGAGCACAGCCTCGTCAACCGGCTCCTTGGTGGCTCGGTCCTGGACCAGTTCGATGCCGCAGAACAGGCCTTTGCCACGTACATCGCCAATGATGGGGTGCTTGTCTTTCAGCGCGAGAAGACCGGACTTCAACACATGCCCCATGGCAGTGGCGTTCTCCAGCAAACCTTCCCGTTCGATAATGCGCAGATTCTCCAGCGCCGCCGCCGGGCCGCCTGCGCACCCGCCAAAGGTAGAGACATCACGAAAGTACCCCATGCGATCAGTTGGGTCTTCCTTAAACAGCGCAAACACCTCCTCGGTGGTCACGGTGCAAGAGATGGCTGCATAGCCGGAGGCAACGCCTTTGGCCATCGTGACGATGTCGGGCTGGATGCCGTAGTGCTGATAGCCAAACCATTTTCCAGTGCGGCCCAGGCCGCAGACCACCTCATCAATGTGCAGCAGCACGTCGTACTTCTTGCAGATGGCCTGAATGGTTTCCCAGTACCCCTCCGGCGGGGTGATCACGCCGCCACCGGCGGTAATCGGCTCCAGCACCACCGCACCGACAGTGTCGGCGCCTTCGCGCAAAATAGTGTTCTCCAACTCTTGCGCCGCGCGTGGGCCGTAGGGCTCCTCCGTGCCGTATTGGTTACGGTACTCGAGGCAGTGGGGCATCTCGACGAACCCCGGCGTGAACGGACCGTACTGGTGCTTACGCTCGAACTGGCCGCTGGAGCTCAGCGCTGAAATCGTCGTGCCGTGATAGTCGCGCTCGCGAAAGATAATCTTGTGCTTCTTGCCGCCATACTTCAGGTGCGCGATCTGGCGCACGATCTTGTAGGCCTTCTCATTCGCCTCGGAGCCTGAGTTGGAAAAGTAAACTCGGCCCATGCCGGGCATCTTCGAGAGCAACTTCTCGGCGAACAGTGCGCCGGGTACATTGCCGGCGGTATTGGCAAAAAAACACATCTTGACCAGCTGGTCGTGCACCGCCTTGGCAATGCTCTGGCGCCCGTAACCGACGTTGACGGTCCACAGTCCACCGGAGACCGCATCAAGGTACTCATTGCCTTTGGAATCCCACACCCGCATGCCTTCGCCGCGCTCCACCACCATGGGATCACTGGCATCAAGCGCGTGATGCTGGAGCAGATGATGCCAGACGTTTTTCTTATCGATACCGGCGATAACGTCGTTTCGGCTTATGGGTGCTTCGTGGGCCATGGCGAGTCCTGCGAGTAGAAATATAAGTCAGTACCAAACCCTAACCGGCCCGGTCAGCGGCTGATAGCACCAAACCGGGGTGCTTTGTTGGCCAGCCCCAGCGGGGTGCCGCGGGCGACCTTGTATGTCGTATTTGGGCCCCCTTGCGCAGGCGGCCCACGGCAGTCTCGTATAATGATCGCTCTGGCGCTGGGTTCCCTTCAGCCAACAGTGAATATCGGGATGAACATGAAGCGGGAGAGCCGACATTAGACAGCTATTTCATCTTGACCCCGGCAGCGATCAGAGCCTGCAGAAGCAGATCGTCGAGCAAATCGTCGCGGCGATTGGCAGCGGTAATATTCCGCTGGACAAGCCGTTACCGCCCAGCCGGACCCTGGCCAGCCAGCTGGGAGTGGCGCGCAACACGGTGACCCTGGCGTACTATCGTTTGAAGGATGATGGCTATCTGCTCTCACGAGAGCGCAGTGGGTTTTATGTCAATCCTGAGGCGATCGAATCCCGGCCGATTCGGGCTCGGGATGCTGCAGCCGCCCGCAGTGGCACCCAACCCGATTGGTCGGCGCGTAAACGGCGTTTGCCGTCGGAGCAGCGAAACATCAAAAAGCCAGAGAACTGGCAAAGTTACCCCTATCCGTTTATCTACGGCCAGGTGGACTACAACCTGTTCCCCGTGCATCACTGGCGCGAATGCTGCCGGGACGCTGCCAACGTAGGGGCGGTAAGAGACTGGGCTGCCGATCGGGTTGAACGAGACGACGAGTTGTTGATCTCGCAAATTCGCCAGCAGCTGCTGCCACGGCGCGGTGTGTGGGTGGAGTCAAACCAGATAATGATTACCGTCGGCGCTCAGCAGGCACTGTATATGATTGCGCGCCTGTTCCTCGATGCCCGCAGCACGCTCGGTTTGGAAGATCCCGGCTATGTCGACATCCGCAATATCGCCAAACTGAGCGAAACCAAAGTGCTCGCGCTGCCCGTGGACGAGCAGGGCATGGTGATCTCAAAAGATATTGCGAAGTGCGACTACATTTACGTGACGCCAAGCCACCAGGCGCCGACGACCGCGACGATGCCAATCAACCGGCGTTATCAGTTGCTGGATATGGCCGGAGCCAAGGATATTGTCATTATCGAAGATGATTATGAGAGCGAAATTGAGTTTCTGGCCCAGCCCACGCCGGCGTTGAAAAGCCTCGATAAGAACGACCGGGTGATTTACGTCGGGAGTATGTCCAAAACGTTGGCCCCAGGGCTACGTATTGGATATGTCGTAGCCTCTGAGGTGGTCATCAGCGAGTTGCGTGCGTTGCAGCGGCTTATTCTGCGTCACCCGGCGGCGAACAACCAACGCGCCGTTGCCATCTTTATCGCACGCGGTTACTACGATTCACTAAAGCGTACGTTGAACGGTGTATACCAGCAGCGCTATCGGACTATGAGACAGGCGCTTGAGCGATATTTCCCGGAGTCCTCCCGTATGCCGGAACACGGCGGGTCGTCGGTCTGGATGAAGGGCGATCCGGCCCTGGATGCTCGCGAGCTTAGCGTCCGGGCTGCTGCGCAGGGAATATTGATCGAACCTGGGGACATTCATTTCCAGTCGCCCAATCCGCCGCTCAACTGCTTTCGCCTCGGATACTCATCCATCGAGGAGGCGCGGATTGAGCCGGGAATCAAGCGGCTTTCTGAAATCGCTGGCGAACTGCTGGTATGAGTGGGTTCCGCGCGAAGCTGGTGCCAATAACGTATTTCATCTGGCCCTAGCCTGATCGATGGCGCGCCTATATATTTGCCGCTAGCGTATCTGTGAGCGGCGGTGCACAATTGCGTGCTGATAGATTCTACTCACCTGCCGCCCTGAACAAGGAACTCCCTGCATGGCCCGTATGACTCCCAGTGAAGCGTTTGTCGAGACAATGGCGGCGCATGGTGTAACCGATATCTTTGGCATCATGGGCTCGGCCTTTATGGATGCGATGGACATTTTTGAACCGGCAGGCATTCGGTTTATCCCGGTGGTGCACGAGCAGGGCGCCGCGCATATGGCCGATGGGTACTCACGCGTCAGTGGCAAGCAGGGCGTTTGCATCAGTCAAAATGGTCCGGGTGTGACCAACACAGTCACCGGTATCGCGGCGGCGTACTGGGCGCATTCCCCGGTGGTTAATGTCACCCCGGAAATCGGCACTATGGGCATTGGGCATGGCGGCTTCCAGGAGGCCAGTCAATTGCTGATGTTTCAGGAATTTACCAAGTACCAGGCACACCTGAACAATCCCAATCGCATGGCCGAGTACACCGCACGGTGTTTCGATCGCGCGCTTTCCGAGATGGGGCCAACGCAGTTGAACATCCCGCGTGATCTGTTCTACGGCGACATTGACGTAGAGATTCCGCAACCCTCTTTCGTGGATCGTGGCCCGGGCGGCGAAAGCACCCTGAACGAGGCCGTTCAATTACTGAAGCAAGCCAGATTCCCCGTGATTGTATCGGGCGGTGGCGTGGTCAACGCGGGCGGGCTGGCGGCATGTCAGGCGCTCGCTGAGCGCCTCGGCGCGCCGGTCGTGAACAGCTATCTGCACAATGATTCGTTCCCAGCCAGCCACCCGCTTTGGTGTGGTCCGCTCGGCTATCAGGGTTCCAAGGCAGCGATGAAGCTGATCAGCAAGGCGGACGTGGTGCTTGCGCTAGGAACACGTCTTGGGCCGTTCGGTACACTGCCACAACACGATATGGACTACTGGCCGAAGCAGGCCAAGATCATCCAGGTGGACGCCGACCATAAGATGCTGGGGTTGGTGAAACAAATCTCCGTGGGAATCTGCGGTGATGCCAAAGCCTGCGCGCAGGCCCTGCTGCAGAAAATTGGGCAGAGTGAACTGCCTTGTGATGCCACCAAGGCGGAGCGTGCGCAGGAGATCAGCGCACAAAAAGCCGCCTGGGAATCGGAGCTGGATGACTGGAAACACGAGCGCGATCCGTACAGTCTGGAGGCGATTGAGCGCGCGGGCGGCAAGTACCTGCATCCTCGCCAGGTGCTGCGCGAGCTTGAAAAAGCGATCCCCGAAAACGCAATGGTCTCGACCGACATTGGCAACATTAATTCCGTTGCCAATAGTTATCTGCGCTTTGAGCAGCCGCGCAGTTTCTTCGCCGCCATGAGTTTTGGCAACTGCGGATATGCGTTCCCTACCATTATCGGTGCGAAAGCTGCCGCCCCCTCGCGAACGGCGATCAGCTACGCGGGCGACGGCGCGTGGGGCATGAGTATGGGCGAGACAATGACCTGCGTTAGAGAGAACATCCCGGTGACCGCAGTGGTGTTTAACAATGGACAATGGGGCGCCGAGAAGAAAAATCAGGTGGACTTCTACGACCGTCGCTTTGTGGCTGGCGAGCTGGAGAACCAGAGTTTCGCCGGCATTGGTCGCGCGATGGGCGCCGAAGGGGTGACGATCAGCCATCTAGACGATGTCGGTCCGGCGCTGCGTGATGCGAGCAATGCACAAATGAAAGACGGCAAAACCACCATCGTCGAAATTATGTGCACCCAGGAGCTGGGCGATCCGTTCCGACGTGATGCGTTGTCCAAACCGGTACGTTACCTGGACAAATACAAAGACTACACTTAGTTGGTAAATGTGGTCACATTGTCGCTGGGTGCGGACCGCAGATGCTGAGTACCGTGCCGGTGCAATGCCCTCCTTGGCTGTTAGCGAAGGCGAAGCAGATAGCGCCGGTGCCCACCGCGGTGGCCAATGCGAACTCTTCATTGGTACTTACCGGTGCTCGGATGGCGCACGAGCAGGGACTTCTGCGGCCTGTCCTGGTAGGGGACCCTGGCGCCATTGTGGCGGCAGCCGCGCAGATCGGATGGTCCCTGAGTGGGATTCGTATCGAGCCTGCCAGTACTGAACAGCATGCTGCCGAGATGGCGGTGTCGCTGGCCCGACACGGCGAAGTGCGCGCCATCATGAAAGGTGATATGCACACCGATGTGTTGCTGCGCGCCGTGCTCGCACGGCATATCGGACTGCGTACCGGTCGCCTCCTGAGTCATGTGTTCCACATGAGCGTACCGGGTAGCGAGCGGTCGTTGTGCATTACCGATGCGGTGCTGAACGTGCTGCCCTCGGTGGAGCAGAAGATTCAGATCGCGCGCAACGCAGCGGGACTGATGCACGCACTCGGTAATACTCATCCGAAAATCGCTCTCCTCTCAGCGACCGAAACAGAGATAGCTTCAATGCCCTCATCGGTGGATGCGGCAACGATTGCGCGAATGGCGCAGGCAACGCCGTTCGAAGGCTTCAGTATCGACGGCCCGTTAGCATTGGATCTGGCAATTTCACCGCGAGCGGCGAAAATCAAGGGCGTCACTAACCCGGTCGCCGGGCAGGCCGACGTGCTGCTGGTCCCCAACATCGAAACGGGCAACGCACTGTTCAAGGCGATGGTGTACCTCAACAGCGCGGCCGCCGCGGGGGTGATACTGGGGGCACGTGTGCCAATCATGTTGACCTCCCGAGCCGATCCACCGCCCGCCCGGCTGGCCTCGGCTGCGCTGGCATCGATTCTTGCACTGACCCGGCTTACACAGCCCACTGCTTGATGTCACCGCTTGGGTGCTCGGGCGCTTTCGCCACCGGCCCTAAGTCACGTAAACTTGCGGACCTGTCAAATACCCACGCAAGGAATTGCGCAATGATCGGCGACTCACTGCTCGGCACTAGTAACCGCGATGCGGATCAAAACATACTCTGCATTTTCTACCTGCCCGAATGAGGCCAGAACACCCGACGCTGGCGCAGGTCCGCCAGCTGCGCGCCCTTTGGGCGCAATCCATCCCGTGCGAATGGGAGGATGCCAATGGGCACGTGAACATTCAGTACTACATGACCCTGTGTGAACGGGCCGGATGGGAATGGACCGCGGACATAGGGATCGACGAGCGCTATTTTCGCGATCGTCGTCTTGGCGTCTTCGATCTCGAGCATCACATTTACTATCTAAGGGAAGTGCACGTGGGTGATGAGGTGAGTGTGCACTCACGTCTGTTGGGCAGGACCGAAAAACGTTTTCACGGGATATTTTATATTCTGAACAGTACCCACGATGTGCTCGCCAGCTCGCTGGAGTACGTCACCAGCGGTGCGAATCTGGAGTCTCGCCGCACCGCGCCGTTCCCGGATGACGTTGCCATGCGGCTGGATCGGCTTATTGCGCAGCATCGCGCGCTGCCGTGGTCGGCGCACCAATGCGGGATAATGTCGGCGTGAGGGCGTCGGCAGATATTGTCTTTAGCCAGAACGGCCTTCCAGCGGATCTGCATAGTCGCGATGGCCCGTCGCGTTGGTGCCTCGTCCCGTTTTACCCAGCCCTAGCACGACGGTCGTGAGCGCAGGTAGCAACGTCAGCGCGACGATGGCAGAACCCAAAATGCCGAACATCACGATAGCGCCTACACCGCGGTACAGCTCCGTGCCTTCACCGCCGAGCAGCACCAGCGGCGCGAGTCCAAAGAACGTGGTTAACGTCGACATGGCGATCGGTCGCAGGCGGACTTCCACCGCTTCGCGAACGGCCGCCAGCGCCACCATGCCTGCCTGAGCGTTTTCGACCGCGCGGTGTACGATCAGGATTGGGTTGTTCACCACCGTGCCCATCAAGATTAAAAAGCCGAGCATCGAGATCATGTCGAACGGTTGTGATACCGCGGGCATGCCCAGTATGGGAAGCAGTCCGCCGAGCGCGTTCAGCATCCACAAACCGACCAGCCCGCCTGCGATGCCCAGCGGCAGAGTCGCCATGATCAGCAGCGGGTAGCCCCAGTGGGTAAATATCGACACCAGCAGTAGGTATACGATGATCAGCGCAATGGCGAAGTTGGACGTGAGTGCCTCGCGCGTGGCTTGCAGTTGATCCGCTGCGCCTGAGATGTTGACGGCGATATCGGAGGTAATCCCGCCGGTGCTGCGCAGATGCTCCACAACGTCGCGTCGCACGATCTGCACACCTGTCTCCAACGCGACTTCGCGCGGTGGAATGATGTTCAGGGTGACGGTGCGGCGCCCGTTTACCCGACGCACCGAACTGGTGTCCACCGTTTCGTGCAGCGTTGCCAGTGTCGATAGCGGTACCGCGACGCCGGCGCTGGAGTAAATCAGCAACCCGTCCAGACTGTCTAACGACGCGTCGGGCCCTGAACCGCTGTACAGGTAGATGTCGATTTTGTCGTCATCCAGAAAAAACTCATCGATAAACGCACCGTTGGTCATTGCTGCCACGGTAAAACCCACGTCGCTTGCATCCAGCCCCAACTCCGCGGCGCGCACCCAGTCTGGTCGCACTTCCACCAACGGTTGCGCCAAGGTAAGCGTGCGCGGGTTGCTTTGGATACGGGGACGTTCGAACACCTCCTGTGTACGCCGGTAGGTATTTAGCGCGGCTTGATAAATGAGCTCCAGGTTGGGTCCGGAGATGTCCAGGCTGACGCTGCGGGTGCCGCCATTGTTACTGCTGATAATGGACCCGCGCGCGGAGAACGAACGCATGCCCGGATAGCCTTCGAACAGGCGGTCCAGCGCTTTCATCAGAGGATTAATCATGGCCGGGTCGGTCGGCTCGCTGATGATGGTAATGCCCTCGGCAGTCGCCCAGATGATCGCATACCGCAATGGCGGCACATCGCCGCTGTTCCGATCGAACTGCGCGGGCTCCGCGTTCAGGCGCGGCGCCAGTTGCGCCCGCAGCTCGTTTGCAATCTCCAGCATGGTGGCCAAGTTGTAGCCAGGCGGGGCACTCACGCGCGCAAACACTTTCGGCTCCTCGCCCTCAGGCAGGTATTCGGCCGGCGGTGTGAGTGTGAGGATAATGGCCGCGCCCGCGATCAGTGCCGCAGCAATCGTGAGGGTGCGCCGTTTGGGTGTTGCGATGAGGTGGTCGATCCACTGCAACACGCGCCGGCGCCATCGCCTGCCGTCGGAGCGTTGGCGGGGGTGGCCGAATGCCAGGTGAGCACTGGCCGTGGGCACGACGGTGATTGCCACTAGCATTGAGGCTAGGATGGAGGCGGAGATTGCCACTGCGACATCTGAGTAGAGCTGGCCAGCCTCCTGCACGATGAACAGCACTGGCAGAAACACCAGCACGGTCGTGGCGGTGGACGCCAGTACCGCTGGCCATACATTCCGGACCCCTTCCACCGCCGCCTGTACGCGCGCCAGTCCGCGCCGACGTTGCAATTCAATGCTCTCCAGCACCACGATGCTGTTGTCCAGTGTCATGCCAATTGCGAAGGCGACGCCGGCGAGTGAGATCACATTGATTGTGCGCCCTGTCAGTAGCAGACCGATAAATGCCGCAATGGTGCAAATGGGGATGCCGACCACGCCAACAAGCGTTGGGGCCAAGGCGCGAAGAAACACCAGCATGACGATGGTAGCCAGCAACGCGCCCAGTATCAGGTTGGTCCAAACGTTTCGTAGCGAGGCCTTCACGTAGACGACATCGTCGGCGGTGAGCGTCATGCGCATGCCGGCGGGCTCCAACACCTCGCGGTTAACCGCGGCCACCTCCCGCAACATGGCCTCCTTGATCGCAATGACGTTGGAGCCGGCCTCGCGGCGTACAGTCAACATGAGCCCAGGCGAATTGTTGATCCAGGAAAGGCGGGAAATCTCCGAATGATCCAGGCCTATCTCAGCTACATCACGCAGTCGAATAATGCTGTCACCGCGGCGAGCCACAATGCTCTCACCCAGCGCTTCCAGGCTGTCGAAGCGCCCGATGGTGCGAAGCAGATACCGTCGCTTGCCGCTCTCCACCTGCCCGCCGGACACGTCCCGGTTGCGCGCACGGACCGCATCGCGTACCTGCGTGACGGAAAGTCCGCGCTCGGCCAGTCGTGCCGGGTCGAGGAGAATCTGAATCTGCCGTTCGGCACCGCCGCCAACGCCTATCTCAGACACACCTGGCACGTTGGATAGACGGCTGCGTACGTTGTCGACGATGAAATCGCGCATCAGGTCCATGTCCAGTCCGCGCGGGTTGTCCGGCAAAGGATAAATGCCGAAGAACATAAATGAGTTGCTGGAAAACGAGGTGGCAAATACGCGTGGCTCGTCTACATTGAGTGGGTAGGAGGGCACTTGCGTCAGCGCGTTGCTCACGCGGATCAGCGTCTGGGTAACGTCAATGCCGAACGGGAATTCCATCTCGATCTGAGCCCGACCAGAGGAGGCCGTGGCGGTGATACGCTGCAGGTTTGGGATAGAGCGCAGATACTCCTCCTGCTCGATCAGAATCTCTTTCTCCACATCCTGTGGCGTCGCGCCGGGCCAGCGTGTCTCCACCGTCACGGTGCGTACTTCCAGATCGGGAATCATCTGCACTGGGACGCGGGTGGCGGCGACCACGCCGAGCACTACCACCATCAGCACCACTACCGTGAGCAACGTGCCTCGCTTGACGATATTCTCGAACATCTAGGGTACCTGCTTGCTGCGCCCGATCATGATGCTCACTTGCTGGCCTTCCTGCAGTGCTTCGTTGCCGCGCACGACAATCTTCTGGCCCGGGCTCAGACCGCTGAGAATTTCCACTTGCCCCTGCGAGGCGATGCCGGTTTGCACCTGCGCCTCGTGCACGCTCGCGCCTTCGTCCGGGCCTTCGACCACCCACACGGTCGTGCGTCCGTCCGGGTAGCGCACCAGCGCATCACGCGAAATTCGCATACTGCTGCGCCCGGCCCCCAGTCGCAGTACCGCGTTCACGGACATGCCCGGCGCCCATGCGTCATCCGGCGCACTGGCGCGAATCAGAAACGTCCGCGTTGTTCGGTCCGCGACCGACACCACCGTCTCAATTGTTAGCGGTGCTAGCTGCGCTTCACTGTTGCGCAGCAGAAGGGCGGCTTGGTCGTCGATCCGCGTCAGGTACTCCTGCGGAGCCTGGAAGTCCAGCCGCAGTCGCTGGGTGGCTGCCAGTTCGATTACACTGGCACCTGGATTTACCCAGGCGCCAGCGTCGGTCAGCTTGCTGACCACAACACCGGCAAACGGGGCGTGTACCACATGGCGTTTGACCAGTGCGGCCCGCCGTGCGGCGTCCGCCTGCAAGCGGGCCAGATTCGCCTCGCCAATCGCGACTTCGGCGGCAACGGACGCCACCTGGTTGGACGAGATGGAGTTACGCGCCTGCAACGTGCGCGCGTCGGCCAGGCGGCGGCGGGTATCGGCCAGTTCGGCCTCACCCTGCGCGACGGTGGCCTGCGCACTTTGTAGTTCCAGTGTGGCGATTTGCGCGTCGAGTTGTACTAGTTCAGCGCCGGCCTCAACGCGGTCCCCGGCATCCACCAGCACGCGGGTGACCTGGCCGGCGACGGCCGCCGAGATGTTGGCGAACTGCCGCGCTGTCACGGTGCCGGTAATCGCGATGTCTTCGACCACGGCGCCGGTGTCGACGATGTCGACGACCACGGGCGGTCGCAGGGTCTGCGCATCGGCACTGGAGAGCATCAATACCGCCACGATGGCGAGTGTCCATTTGTTGATCATAGCGAAAGCATAGCCGGAAACCGGCGGGCGGTCACCACAGTTGACAGGGTACAACGGTATGGCCCGACAGAATCGCTTTGCCGAGAGTGCCCTACTACCGCTGTTGTGATACTTGTTCCGACCCCGAGCCTTCGCCATTGTTTGGTACGCTACTCGGACCGGGTGACAGGCGGCTTCGGAATGATGGTCTAAGCATAGCAAGATTCAGAGTGGGTGATGACCCAGACCTAGCGCGGCGCCAATCAATGAGGCATGTTCAGATGCAGTGTGCGAAGATGGCGAATCGGTCGCACTGCCAGAGCCAGTTCCGTCAAGCATCAGGGAATTCGGTAGATTAAGGATGTGTCGGAAAATTATTCAATCGTCCAGGGCATGCGGCGCATGCTAAGCGCGGGTGCGCGTCGGCAGTGAGCGATCAGGCTCTGAAGCAGGGAGGCATCGCGACGATGGATCCGAACCCTGTGCTTCGCTGGGTGATGTCCAGGGTCGCAAGCCGGTTAGCCGACCCCAAACGGTTGAGTAAAAAACGCACCCAATACGAACGAAACCGGGTTAAGTCAGGGCAGCCGCATGTGGTGGAGTATTTCCACCAGGTCGACGATGGTTACAGTCATCTGGCGGCACAAGTTCTACAACCATTTATCCAACGGTACGACGACATACGATTGGTTGTTCATCTGGTGAGCGGTCCACAGGGCGGTAACGCTGCGGAACCTGGGTTGCTCGCCGCGCTCTCCCGATCCGACGCCATTCGTATCGCGCCGTACTACCGCCTGCAGTTTCCCGCGCACGGTGATGCGCCATCCGTTTCGCAACTGAAACTTGCAGGAGCGATTCTTGCCAAGCAGAGTGCTGATCAATTCATCGAGCGCGCTGGCGATGTGGGGCAGGCACTGTGGGCGAATGACGGCGATGCGCTTAATGCGCTGGCTGAGCGTTACGGGCGAGAGACGGATGAGACGCTTAGCGCTCGGGTCAGTGCGGGGGACGATCGCCGACAGCGCCTTAAGCACTACTCCGGCGCCATGTTTTACTATGGCGGGGAGTGGTACTGGGGCGTGGATCGGTTGTTTCACCTGGAGCGGCGACTCGCAGAGCTCGGCGCGGACCGTCAACCTGGGCGGCCGATGATTGCACCTCGCCCCAATATTGAGGTCGGCACGCGCCGTGACGATGGCCGCCTCACGTTAGAGATATTTCCATCATTGCGCAGCCCGTACACGGCGATCAGCTTTGACCGCGCGGTAAAACTCGCGCAGGACACGGGCGTAAGGCTGCGCGTGCGGCCGGTGCTGCCGATGGTGATGCGAGGCGTGCCTGCGACCCGCGAGAAGGGCCTGTACATTTTTGCTGATGCGGCTCGCGAAGCGCGTGCCGCCGGTGTCGCCTATGGTAATTTTCGCGATCCTATAGGCGATCCTGCCCGGCGCTGTTATTCGTTGTATGCGTGGGCGCGTGAGCAGGGCAAAGAGGTGGCGCTGCTCTCCAGTTTCCTGCGCGGTGCGTTTGCCCAGGGCATCAATACCAACAACGACAAGGGGCTGAGGGCGGTTGTCGAATCAGCGGGGCTGCGTTGGCAGCAGGCGCAGAGTATCGTGGGCCAGCCAGGGTGGGAAGCGGAACTGGAAACTAACCGCCAGGCGCTCTACGAGTCAGGGCTTTGGGGTGTGCCGAGCTTTCGGTTGCTCGCGCACAACGGTGAGCAGATCCTGGCGCTGTGGGGCCAGGACAGGCTGTGGCTGATAGCCAAGGAAATTCAGCGAGCGTTAGGATGACAACAACCACGGAGCAGGAAACACAATGACAGACAATATCACGATCAGTACGTTTGAGGTGCGCAAGGACAACTGGCGTGAAACGCGACTGGCCACCCATATACTGCGCTCGGATCTCGCCGAGAACGAGGTACTGTTTAGCGTTGATCGCTTGGCGCTTACGGCAAACAACATTTCCTACGCAGCGACCGGCGACAGCCTGGGGTACTGGGGGTTCTTTCCGGCTGAAGCGGGGTGGGGCCGGATTCCAGCGATGGGCTGGGGTGAGGTTATTGCCTCGGCACATTCGGATGTCCCGGTGGGTGAGCGGGTGTGGGGATGGTTTCCGTATTCAACGCATCTGAAGATTCAGGCGGGCAATGTGAGCGCCGCGCGTTTTGCCGATGTGTCCGCCCATCGGGCGCAGTATGCACCGGTTTATGCCCAGTTCGATCGTGCGTCGGCAAACCCGATCTACCAAAAATCTTATGAAGACCAAGACAGTCTTCTGCGTGGGTTGTTCATGACATCCTGGTTGGTTGAAGATTTCCTCCAGGTAAACGACCTGTTTGGTGCCGAGGCTTGTCTCATTACCAGCGCGTCCAGCAAGACCAGCATTGCGCTGGGCTATAGCGTGCGACAGCGCAATAAGCTGACCAGCATCGGCATCACCTCGCCGGGTAACGTTGCCTTCTGCGAAAGCCTTGGGTGCTACGACAAAGTGGTGACCTATGCCGATGTGGCCAGTCTTGATGCGACTCAGCCGGTGGTGATGGTTGATATGGCTGGCAGTGCGAAAGTGATCAGCGAGTTGCATCATCACTATTGCGACAAGATGAAACACTCCTGCCGCATTGGGGCGACCCACGTCCAGGACGCAGGCCCGGTTGAGGGGCTACCCGGCGCCACGCCGGCGTTCTTTTTCGCGCCGGCGCACGTCAAGACGCGCAGCGCGGAGCTTGGCGCGAATGCACTCATGCAGCGTTTGGGCATGGCCTACGTGGCGTTCCGCACGTTCAGCGATGGATGGCTGAAGGTCGAGCGTAACTATGGCCCGGAGGCGGTCGCCCGCATTTATCAGAAGGTACTTGCGGGGCAGTCCGATCCGGCGAGTGGTCAGGTAATGTCAATCTACGAGAAGTGAGGCTACTGTGCAGTCGCGCCCGGGGTGATCGGGTGGTACTTACTGCCGTGTGCCGCCTTCCTGCTCCAACGTTTTCGCTTTCGCCAGCTGTTTGCTTGCCTCCTCGGTGTGCCCGAGGCGCGTCAGCACCTCGGCCAAGGCTTGGTGTGCGGCTGCGCTGGGCAGGCTAGCGGTGAGGCGACGATAGGTGGATGCGGCGTCCTCTAGTTTTTCTTGCTGGATGAAAATCTTTCCGAGATGATCGTAAGCCGCGGCGTTGCTCGGGTCTGCAGTGATCGCGCTTTGCAGACTGGCAATAGCTTCGTCCGCGCGTGCCTGCTGCCACTGGACGAACCCGAGTCCGGTGTACGCTTGCGAGCTCGGATTTTGCTTCAGCGCCGCATGGAAGTGGGGCTCGGCCTGCGCGAAGTTGCCGCCTCGGGCGAGCGCGGCGGCCAGATTGTAGTGCGCCGGCGCGGACTCGGGGTCCAGCTCCAGCGACTTGCGATACTGCTCCGCGGCCTCATCGGGAAGTCCCTGACGTTCGAGCACAAAACCGAGATCGTTGTAGATTGCCGGGTGAGGCTCGATTGCCAGTGATTCACGGTAGTGGGCTTCGGCCAGTTCAAGTTCGCCAATGTCGATTGAGGCGAGCGCCATATTGTTGTGAGCCTTTGCGTGCTTAGGGTCTGCGTTAAGCGCCTTTTCCAGCGCCACCACGGCATCCTTACTGTTGCCCTGCTGGAACAAAGAGAAACCGAGTGCGTTTAGCAGCTCGACGTTCTCGGGCGCGACCGCGAGACCCCGCTTGTAGGCGCGCACGGCACCGGGGTAGTTGCCGGTGCGTTCGTTGGCCATGCCGGCGCGTAGGAACGAATAGGCGTCGAGGAACTGTTCCTTGATCTGCACAATTGAGTCGGCGGGCAGGGGAACGAATTCCGGAATGTTGGCTGCACGGTCGCTTGACGTGAACCGATCAAGCACCACCGGTGGCGTGGAGCGGCCGTCCTCGTCGAGATGGGTGAGGAACAGCTGGGTGTAGGGTGTATAGGCCTTGGATGAGAACACCAGCCAGCGTCCGTTTGAGGAGAAGCTGTGCCATGAGTTCATTAGTGGCGTATTCGCACGCAGGCGCCGGGCCTCGCCACCTTCGGCCGGAATAATATGTAGCTCGCTGTCTGGCATCAGCAGCATGTAGTTCTCGGCTTTGCAGAAGACGATCCACTTGCCGTCAGGTGAGAACTTGGCGAAGAAGTTACTCATCCCGTTGTGCGAAGCGCCTGCGATGGGTTGCGGCGCGCCACCGCGGCCTTCGTTAAACGGCACCCGGTATAAATCGTACTTGAACGGTTCTTTGTCTTCGATGAACTCGGGCACGTCGTGCTCGTTCAGCAGAAGCGTGGTTGCTTTGTCGATTGCTTCGCTTTGATAGACCTTGCTGCGGGCGAACACCACCGACTTGCCGTCCGGGCTCCAGGTCGGATTGCTCTGGACGTATGCGGGATCATCAGCGCCCGGCAGCGGCGCGTAAGTGCCGGTGACCGTGTCGTAGACCACCAGGATGCCCTTGATGGGGAAGAACAGCTGGGAGAAGGCGATCTCCGGGGTGGCCACGAATACCGCACGATCTTTGACGGTGCTGATCACGTAGCGCCCGTCGGGTGAGACCTGGGACAGCAGCCCGAAGGTGGCCTCACCGTCATCCTTCTTAAAGTCGCTCCAGCTGATGATCTTCTCATCGTTGAGCGCCATCTGCTGTGAGACGGGGAGAATCGCGTAGCCGCCCTTGTCGTTGCCGTAGTCAACATCTAGCCCTAGCACGCTGCCGTTGCTGGAAAACGAGTGACAGTTGCCACAGACCGGCAGGTTCTCGAGCACGACCGGCGGCTGGTGTTCGGCGTCAACGGGGCCGAAGCGCCAGCGGATGCGCGATGGGTCCTGCACGGCATCGATGAACGGCAGCGGCACTTCGCGATAAAAGATCGAGTCGGTCACCGGATCCGTGGACGTGCGGATACGGATGCTGGCGGCAGAGGCCGCACTCGCACTGGCGTCGAGGCCAACGATAGCCACCTGCGCGTCATGTGCCTCGGACCGGCGTTTAATCTGCGCCCAATCGGCGTTTGACGGCCGCCACTGAGGTTGCGTCGCCGTGAAACGGAGAACCTCGTCCGGCATGCCAAAGCGCAAGAGTACTGTCCACTGCTGCACTCCCTCGGTTTTATCGTCCCAAACGAAGGTGGGAGCGGCGATCTCGGGCGGGAACAGGCTCTCGTCGAGCGGGTAGGTGATCTGGATCTGGCCGGACGCTTCGCTCGGGAATGCGATCGGCGTCGTCGGCTCGGCATCTCGCGCGCAGGCGCAGAGCACCAGCGTCATTGTCAGTGCCAGCGCCAGCTTCATCGCTCGTGCTGTGGCAAGTTGCATCGCCACCTTTACGGGGATAACCCCGGCGCTCGCCAGCGCCATCCACAGGCGGACGTTGCCGCCGGCTCGAACTCGAAGTCGCGGATCCATGGGTGTCGAAATATGTTCCTGGAGCA
>CBDUQI010000036.1:0-35950 GCA_965369325.1 uncultured Gammaproteobacteria bacterium | reverse complement strand
AAGAAATTTTCGATTCCGATATCGAGGCACTGGTGCTGCACACCGACTCGGGCGGCTCGCGTCCGTGGACGCTGCTCGAGTTACAGGTGAGCGCTGGTACCGGACGCAGTGCCACCGCATCGGTCAAGCTGGCGCATGAGGATGGCAGCATTCAGCAGGAAGCCAATGTGGGTGATGGCCCCGTCGAGGCCGCGTTCCGCGCGATAGAGCGGGCGAGCGGCGTCACCCCGGTATTGAAAGATTTTGATATTCGCAGCGTCAGTGTTGGTGAAGATGCGCAGGGCGAAGTTTCGGTCACACTGGAGCAAGGCGGGCGCGTTTATCGCGGCCAGGGCCTGGACACCGATGTAATCGAGGCCAGTGCCCGCGCGTTCTTGCAAGCAGTTAACCGCATGAGCGTACGAGAGCGTCGCGTAAGCGCCAGCGATCAACGTAAAGAGGCCATGATCAGCGCAACGGCGTCTGTGTAGCACACCAGATACGCCGGTTCCCCCAAACAAGCGCACTACAGGAGCAAAAATGAGCAGCAAAGCAACAAGCGATTACATTTGGCACAACGGCCGGCTGGTCCCCTGGGCCGAGGCCACCGTGCACGTGCTCACCCATGCCTTGCACTATGGCTCCTCTGTATTCGAAGGTATCCGCTTGTACGACACACCGGACGGCCCAGCCTTCTTCCGCCTGGAAGATCACATACGTCGCCTGTACGATTCGGCCAAAATCTATCGGATAGACGTCCCGTTTGATCTGCAAACCCTGATGCGGGCATGCCATCAGGCGGTGGCCCGCAACAATCTTCAGTCAGGTGCCTACATCCGTCCGATTGTATTCCGCGGTGAGTGCGGGCTGGGCGTTTGCCCACCCGATGATTCGCCGGTGGATGTGTCCGTGGCCGCCATTGAATGGGGTGCCTACCTGGGTGCAGAAGGGTTGGAGAAAGGTGTGGACGTATGCATCTCCACCTGGCAAAGGGTCGCCCCCAATACCATCCCAGCCATGGCCAAAGCTGGCGGAAATTACCTGTCCGGGGCGCTGATCAGCGGGGAAGCCCGCCGTTTGGGTTTCGTGGAGGGCATCGGGCTTTCGGTTGATGGCACGGTCAGCGAAGGGGCTGGCGAGAACCTGTTTCTAATCAAAGACGGCGTGCTTTACACGCCGCCGAACAGCGCGTCCATTTTAGGCGGCATCACCCGACACACACTGATGACGCTAGCGCGGGATGCGGGCATCGAAGTGCAGGAGCAGGCGCTGCCGCGCGAATCGCTGTATCTGGCCGACGAGTTGTTTTTCACCGGGACCGCCGTAGAGGTCACACCCGTTCGCTCGGTGGATCAGCTCCCGATCGGCAACGGCAGCCGTGGGCCGATCACCAAGCGAATGCAGGACGCGTTCTTTGGGTTATTCAACGGCAGCACGCAGGACAAATGGGGTTGGCTGACACCGTTGTCGGGCGAGCCTAACGCAGCCGATCAGGCGGCGGTGGCAAACTAAGATGGATCAGCCCCGCACTCTGTTCGAGAAAGTCTGGGATTCACATGTTGTCGCCGCCGAGACCAGCGAGACACCTGCGGTCCTGTACATCGACCTGCATTTGATTCATGAGGTCACCACGCCGCAGGCCTTTGCAGTCTTGCGTGAGCGCGGGGTGATGGTGAGATGCCCCGAGCGCACACTGGCCACACTGGACCACTCCACGCCCACCCTTGCGCAGGATCTGTACGGCGCCCGCGCGGACACGCCGGCCTTTCGTCAGGTGGGCCAGATGGAACGCAACTGTGAGGCATTTGGCATCGCACTGCATGGGATAGGCAGTGACCATCGTGGCATTGTACATGTGATGGGACCGGAACTTGGCGCCACCCAGCCCGGCAGTACGATTGTGTGCGGCGACAGCCACACCGCCACGCACGGGGCGTTCGGTGCGCTCGCCTTCGGCATCGGCACCACCGAAGTGGGCCATGTGCTGGCCACCCAGTGTCTGCTGCAGCGCAAGCCCAGAACGCTCGGCGTTCACCTGGATGGTCAAGTACCGGCAGGCGTCAGTGCCAAAGACATTATCCTGGCCGTGATCGGCAAGTTAGGCGTAGACGGGGGCACTGGCCATGTCATCGAGTACACCGGCGCGGCTATTCGCCGCCTGTCGATGGACGGGCGCATGACCGTGTGCAACATGTCTATTGAGGCGGGTGCGCGCGCTGGGATGATCGCCCCGGACGACACCACGTTTGAGTATCTGGCCAACCGCCCGATGGCACCCGCTGGAGAGCTATGGGAGCAGTCGCTGGCGCGCTGGGCTCAACTGCCCTCAGATACCGGCGCGCGTTACGATCGCGAAGTACACATCGACGCCTCGCAAATCGCACCGATGATCACCTACGGCACCAATCCGGGCATGGTGATGCCGGTCACCGGCACGGTCCCGCAGGCGGATGATGCCAGCGCCCGGCGCGCACTTGAATACATGGGCCTGCAGGCGGGCGAACCCATGGTCGGCCGGCCGGTCAACGTGGCGTTTGTGGGCAGTTGCACCAATGCGCGAATGAGCGATCTTCGCCAGGCCGCCGAGGTGCTGAGAGGACGCCGCATCGCGCACGGAGTGCAAATGCTGGTAGTCCCCGGCTCGCAGGCAGTCAAGCGCGAAGCCGAGGCCGAAGGCCTGGACAAAGTATTTACCGATGCTGGCGCGCAGTGGCGCGAGTCGGGCTGTTCCATGTGCATTGCCATGAACGGGGATACCGTAGGCGCCGGGCAATACGCTATCAGCACCAGCAATCGCAACTTCGAAGGCCGCCAGGGCAAAGGCGCACGCACGCTGCTCGCCAGCCCCGCCTCCACAGCCGCCGCTGCGGTGAAAGGGTGCGTCACCGATGCCCGAGCACTGCTTGGCTGATTCCCCGCTGCACAGGCTGCTTTCGATACATAGCTTTCAGACTAGATTTTTCAAGAGACTCACCCATGCAAGCCATTACCCGATTCAGTTCGACGACCGTGCTCATGCCGCAGCAGGATATCGATACCGATCAGATCATCCCGGCGCGCTTCCTCACCACCACCACCCGTGAGGGGCTAGGTCAGCATGCGTTTGCCGACTGGCGTTACGACAGCGCGGGCAACGCGCGCGCCGATTTTGTGCTGAATACCGACGCGGCGCACGGCTGTGAGGTGCTGGTGGCGGGACACAACTTCGGCTGCGGCTCATCACGTGAACATGCGCCTTGGGCGTTACTGGACTACGGTTTCAAGGCGGTGATTAGCTCGCAAATCGCCGACATCTTCCGCAGCAATTCACTTAAGAATGGGCTGGTGCCGATCGTGCTGGACACGGGTGCCCACCAGTGGCTGTTGCAACACCCCGGGGCGCAGGTAACCGTCGATCTGGAGCAGCGTTGCCTGCAGCTTGAGGACGGCCGCCAGATATCGTTCCCGATTGACGACTTCGCCCGCTATTGCCTGATGCAGGGGGTCGACCAGTTAGGCTATCTGCTGAATCTGGGCGATGCGATCGCCGCGTTCGAAAGCGGCCGATGAGCAAATACAGTTTTACCGTGCTGGCCGGCGACGGCGTCGGCCCGGAAGTGACGGCGCAGGCCGTGCGTTGCCTGCAGGCGGTCGCGGAGCGCTATGGGCATCAATTCAGCTTCGATCCGCAGCTGATCGGCGGTGCCGCGATCGACGCCACTGGGGATCCCTTGCCTGAGGCCACACTAGAGTCCTGCCAACACACCGATGCCATGTTGCTGGGCGCTGTTGGTACACCCAAGTACTCCTCCGCGGACGCCCCCATACGCCCGGAGCAAGGCTTACTGCGGTTGCGCAAGTCGCTGCAACTGTTCGCCAATCTGCGCCCGGTGGTGCCACACCCCAGCCTGCGTGACGCCTCACCACTTAAACCCGCGCTACTGAACGATGTGGACATCATGGTGGTGCGTGAACTCACCGGCGGCATCTACTTTGGCGAGCGGGTAGAGACCGAGACGTATGCCAGCGATGTGTGCGCCTACACGGTGGAGGAAATCGAGCGCATTGTGCGCGTCGCGGCGGATCTTGCGATGGCCCGCTCGCGCAAGCTAACGTCGGTCGACAAGGCCAATGTACTGGCCACCTCGCGCCTGTGGCGCAGCACCTGCGAGCGAATTGTGCGCAACGACTACCCGGACCTAGAGCTAGAGCACGTGCTGATCGATGCGGCGACCATGCATCTCATCTCTCGCCCGCGCGATTTTGATGTGATGGTGCTGGAGAACATGTTCGGCGACATCATCACCGATGAGGCCTCGATGCTAGCAGGCTCGATGGGGCTGTTGCCGTCGGCTTCACTCGGCGATGGAGGGCGCGGCTTATACGAGCCCATCCACGGCTCCGCGCCGGATATCGCCGGCGACGGCATTGCCAACCCCTTAGGTACCATCCTGAGCGCGGCGATGGCCTTGCGCCACCCGCTCGGGCTGCAGGCCGAGGCGCTCGCCCTGGAGGCCGCTGTAGGCGCCACGTTGGACGACGGTGTTTTTACAGTAGATCTGGCTGCGGGCGGCGCCTCAGTCAATACCGAGCAGGCTGGCAGCGCCGTGATCGCCCGCTTGCAGGTCTGAGGACGCCGTTGGGCTACCACCGCTGAGTGAGTAGGCAAAGGCGATGACTTCCGCTACCGCGACAAACAATGCCTCCGGGATTTCCTCGCCCAATTCTACCCGCTCAAGCAAGCCCACCAGATCGGCGTTCTGACACTCCGGCACAGCGTGCTCTTGCGCAACTTCGCGAATACGGGCGGCCACCTCACCGCGACCTTTTGCCGTAATACGCGGCGCGCCCTTACCGGAGTAATGCAAAGCAACAGCCACTTCAGTGGTTTCAGTGTTATCCGGCTGATCGCTCACGCACGCACCTCAATTAGATGCGCCTGCAAGTGCAGCCGCTTATCGCTTAAGCCCTGACGACAGCTCACGCAGTCGACCTGCAGGCCGCGACCGCTGATCGCCTCACGCAAATTTGACAGGTGCTCGTTAATCAACTGACTGGTCTCGGCTTTGTGCGCACGTAGGCTGGCGGACACCCGCTCGCCTAATACGCTGACACGTGCCTCGACCGGACCCAACGCGTCCAGGTCCAGCCCAATACTCACCGACCAGCGTTCATCCTCCGGCGCTTCACTGCTAGGGCGACTGCCTGGCTCCTTCTCCACCCGAAACTGAATTACCGTCGGCGTTGCTTGATCCGCACGCAAGGCCAGTTCAAATGTCCATAGCTGGCGCGAAGAGTCCTCCACCGGCACCGAGGCCAGCTGACTGAGCTGAACACGCGCCAGCGCCGCCTCGGCCTGACGCAACAACTGCAAGCCCGGATCGGCCTGAAGATTCAAATTGGTCATCGCGCGCGGCTGCCCTTGCACGGCGCCCTCGCGCAGCGGCGGCAGCGTCTCAGGCCTCGACGCTAGCGTTGCCGTCGCGGTCGATGTTGTTGCGGGGCCTCTATCGACCGCCGGTGTGGGCGTAGTGCTGACCAGTTGGCCGATCAGCCGAAGCAACGCTCCCTTAAGATCCGTGCTGCCTCCAGGGCGCGACACAGTGCCGCTGGCCTCATGGGTAATGCCGCTGCGCGCAATCAGCTCGGCCATACCGCCCGCCGAGCGTAGTTGCTTAAGACCCGGCAGCTGGTTGAGAAACGCTCGGGCGGCCGCCACCGTTGGCGCATCAAGATCCACACCGGTACTCACGGCCTGCTGCAAATTGGCCAGTAACCCAGTCATGCTCTGCTGCCTGGGCAGCGCTTGACGCAGTGCGCCCTCAATCTGGCTGCGAGTGACGCTGGCGGCGCTCGTGCCTGTTGGCGGGTCGGCCTTAGCCTGCAACACCGTCAGCTCTCCGGCGTGACTCACCCTCAGGTGCAAGGTCTGGCCGGCTTGCAGATTCAGGCCCGTACGCGCTTGCACCGCATGGTGGCCTACCTGCAGCTGCACCCTCCCGGCCGAAGCCGCATCAAGTACGGTGGCGCGCAGCAACGTGCCCGCTGTCCACAGGTTGCGTATCGCCGGCTGGGTGGGGCTGATGTGCCCGCCCGCTTTGATTGGGACAAACGACTCCATATCTGCTGCATCGGCCGGCATCCGCAAGACTTGAGCGTTGACACCGAACAAGCGTCGCCCGGGCCGCTGCCCCGGCGAAAATGACCCAAGTTATAATCTCTCCCATGCAAAGCACTGCGCAGCGCCCAACGCTATTGGCCCCATCTGTGTGGGCAGCCCCTGCGATGGCGGCGCCTGCGACGGTCCGACGTCGGCTGTCACCCGGGCGATGGGCGCCGGCTTGGTTAGTCCACGCCCCGCTGGTCTGCGCGTGGTTAGTGCCGGCCCGGTCGGCTTCCACCGCTGTGCTGGTGTTGCGCGCGCTACTGGTCGGCGCAAGCCTGCTGGCGCCACCGACGGCGCACGGACAGCCACCGCCAGCGCCATCCCTGGAAGCGCAATTGCTCGCGCATGCGCAACCATTTGCACGCAGTGGCGAACTCAGTGGCACGGTGCTACTTGCTCGCGGTGAACAGGTGCTTTTTCACCAGTCCTTTGGACAGGCCGATCATGAGGCCGGCACGCCGAACACGCCTGCCAGCCGATTTCATATCGCTGCCCTCGGCGACACCGTCACCGCCGCCGCAATCCAAGCGCTGGCCGCGGCGCAGCGAGTGGACATCCGCGATCCCATCAGCCGCTACCTGCCCCATTATCCCGAGGGTGGGCAAATCAGCATCGAGATGCTGCTACTGCACCAGGCGGGCATTGCCGACAGCCCGCACCTACGCCCGGCACCGGCCGGTCTGCACTCGTTGGCGCAGATGGTGGAGCACATCGCCAGTCACCCGCTGCGCTTTGCGCCAGGGACTCAGGGCGAGTACTCCGCCGCCGGTTATGTGCTGCTGGCGTATCTGGTGGAAGTGATCAGCGGGCAAACCTATGGCGAGTTCGCGCATAGCACACTGTTCGCCCCGCTGCAGATGCACGCCACGGCGCTGGATGATGGGCGCCAGCTGATCGTAGGGCGCGCACGCGGCTACCACCCAGGGCCGCCTCCGCTCGGCGTGCGCAACATCCCCACCGCGCGTGATCGCCACCTGCCGCTACGCCCGGCCATTTACAGCACAGCACAGGACATACTCATCTGGCTGCGCGCACGCCTTGGGAGTAAACAGGCGCGTGATGCATCGTTTGTGCATGGCTGGAGCCCGGGTGAGGATGACAACGGCCGCTTTCAAGAACAAAGCGGTATCGGCCTGGGCTTTATCGCCAGCGCTCGCTACTACCCCGCCACGCGATTAAGCGTTGTACTGCTGGGCAATGTGCACGCCATAATGGCGCTGCGCGTGCTCCCGGATACGCTCGCGAGCGTTGCGCACGCGCGGCCTGTCGCGCCGCTGCCCCGACCCGAGCTTACCCACGCTGGGGTACCGGCAACGGAACTGCATGGCACCCGCTATCGTTACCCGGGTCTTGGCGCCTTTGAGTTACACGCCTCTGCGAAGCAGTTATATCTAAACTGGCTAGCGTTCCCTGGGCAGGCGCATCTGCTGGCGTTACCGGACGGACGTTACCTGAACCGCAAAGACGGCGCTGTGCTCAGTATCGTGCGGAACCTGGACGCAGACCCGGAAGCGATCGAATGGCGCCTGCCGGACGTGCACAGTCGCGACGGCACCCGGGTGCTCTGCCCACGGCTGACGCGAGAGCAATAGCGGCGCGCGCCTCGCGGTGCACGGCCACCGGCGCGCGATAGACGCGCGAGAAAAAAGAGCAGACCCGATGGCCTGCTCTTAAGAGCTCTCCGTAGTGCTTCACCCACACTACAAAGAACAGCCACGCTTTGGATTGCTCGGCGCGTCGTCCAGAAAATCCAGGCAGCCATCGCTGTCCCGATCAACGCCCATGCGTTTGCCAGACCCGGGGGGCACACAGGTAAAGGTAAGCTCCTGAGTAGGCGTATTGCCGATCGCGAGCACTTCAAACTCGCTCACGTAGACGCCGTCATCACGTAGAAAGATGGCCGGATCTTCGCTCGGCACGGACCAGTCGTACCAGGCGCCTCGGTAGGTGTGCCCGACCCGCGCTTTGACGATAATCTCGCACTCCCCCGGCGATACGCCCCCCAGATATTTCGACTCAAACGGGGCGCGCGAAGAGGCGAGCATTGCCACGAGCCGATTCACACTATTGGCCGCGTTGTTGATGCTGTAGGTGGCTTGCTGGCCAGTCATCGGTGCCAGATCGGAATCGAATGCCAACATAAAATCAGCAATCGCAAGACGTTCCGCCAGATCTTCCAGCCCGCGCTTTTGCCCGCCCGGCGACTGGATAAAGCGGAAGGCGGAGGAATGCAAAAAGCGCAGCACATTGTCCACACTGCCATCGTGCAGATAACCAAAGCCGCGTATCTGCGGCCCCAATGGCATGTCCGTCACAATCTCACTTTCGAAATCGCCATTGTCATCAAGTTGCACGGGTTGAAACATATCTTGCACGTGCACCATCCCAAACATGCCAACTTTCTGGTACAGGTTTCGCAGATGCGCAATCTTGAAGAACTGCGGAAACCCCTCGTTAGACATCAGCCCGCCGGTGCCATAAAAGCCATTCAGCGGATCCAGCGTATGGCAATCGTTGCAAACGTTCTGGCCATCCGTCAGGCGCGACAACCCATCCCCATCGATGCCGAAGAAAAGACTGCTGCCCAACGCCTGGCTGTCGCTCAGCACGTTATCGATGGCGCGCACGGGGTTCGGCGGCAACTGCACCGCCAGCATAAAATCGGCAAAACGCTGCATGTCCGCATGTGCCAACTCATGCTCCAGCCCTAACAATCCCTCAAACGCCGGCAGGAAGTTGAGAAACGACAACTCGCTGTCGAACGGATCGCTGCCAAATGCCCCGACCGCGCGATCGCCACGCCAGTGCATCGCACCGTGGTTGGCCATACCGCGCAGCGTCTGCGTGGTCATGGGACCCTTGGTCGGATGGAACGCACCTGCATCCTCCACATTAACAATCGGAATGGGGCTGTCGGGGGCATCACCATCCGGATCACCCAGATCCCAGGCCAGCGAATCCAGATCGCCAAACACATGGCAACTGGCACACGCGTTCTCGCCATTTGAGGAGGAACGGATGGCGTCGTAGAGTACTGGTCGGCCGAACACGATTTCGAACGGCTCCGGCGTGAACATCCGCACATGCTGTACTTCCTGCCCGCTTTGAAGGTCGAACACGGAAAAGCCGTTGTCGAATCGCGTGGTCACGTACAGATATCGACTGAGCTCGCCCGGCGTGACCTCGTAGATTGAAAACAGCAACCCGCTGGGGCCGCCGCCGGTAACCGACAGATACTCAGCGCTGGCCGTGCTGGGGTCGAAGCCGCCCGGCCAGGGTGTGCTCCACGCGGCGTCGTCCCTCAGTGTCGCGGTGGGTAGCACGGCGACTTTGCCCGAGCCCATCGCTGCCATGAACAAGCGCCCATCATCGGACAACGCGAGCTGAGTGGGTAGCGCCAGAGAATGCTCACGCACACCGTTAAAATGCGCGGGCGATCCCGGCGCCACGGCAGGTGCGCACGGCGGCTCGACGGGCGTACAACTATAGTCAATATGTCGATTTAAATGTCGTGGCTTTACCGCACTGCCTTCCAGCAAGGTAATGCGGGTTTCATGCGTATGCCCCTGAACACTGGGCGGCGTTTTGCCGGAGCTCAGACCCTCGCCTTCAAAGCGCACCAAATTGTTGGCCTCGGTGTTGGACACATACACGGTGCCATCTGTATCCACCGCCATGTTAAACAATACGCTGCCCACACCCGACCACTGAGCCTGCGCCTGGAGGTTTTGCGGATCCAAGTTGGCTGCGTCTATCGCGAAGACATCGTAGTCAGGTAACTCAAAGCGAATAAAATCCGACCAGTCCCGGTCCGCCTCATCCACCCACTGCTCAAGCTGCGGATTGTATTTGACGATCAGTCCCGTCTCCGGCGCATTCATCACAGGCGTGCCCGCGTTTTGCGCTGGCCCCGGCAGTCCGCCGGGCACATCCAGAAAACCATCGTCCAGGGTACCGGTGGTGTCGACGGTGGATTGCGGCGGTGCGTTCTCAAACCCATCCACCACCCCTTCCTCATGCACTGTGGTGCTGGCGTTGCCTGAGTGAAAAACCGCGGCGTAGACCGTCGCGCCATCCGGACTTACCGCCAGCGCGCGCGGCGTATCACCAAATAACTCGACAATGCCGAGCGGCACGCCGCCCAGTGTCGGCGGCAACGCGCCCTGATCAAGCGAAGTGGTATCAAATACCCATACGTCCGCGCGGCCAATACCCGGCTCCAGCAATTGCGGATCGCCCGCCCCGGGTTGCCCGTCCACCGAAGCATGGCTGCGGTGCTGACCGCGATGCGCGGTGGTAATAAAGGCATACTGCTGGTTCGGCCCGGCAAACACGATATCGCGCGGCTCATCGCCAACGAGTAGCGTGCGCCGTACGGCGGGTGGATTAAAAGACAAATCCACAATGCTCACGCTATCGGACAGATGGTTGGTCACCCAGGCCTGAGTGCCGTTTATCGACACGGCGACCGGTTCCATCCCCACCGGTACCGATGCGCGACGATCTGAGCTCTCAAGCACCTGCCCGGTGATCTGGTCTATCTCATAGACCTCCAGCCGGTTGTCCGGTGTGTTCACCACCACCAGTAAATCATCCATGCGCGCCAGCGGGCGCACATGCCCGGATTCAAACGGCACGAACGCGGGCGGCCCGGATAGCTCCGCAGCCGGCGGATCGCCGAACACCACTTCGCCCGGATTGGGGATATCAACGGGTGTGGTACCTCTTGCTAGTGTCGCGGGCGACCACACCGCACTGCCGGCGGCGACAAAGCTGGCCGCCATCGCAAGACCGAGATGCGCAAACCTGACTGCAATGGACATGAGTATTCCCCTTAGCGTTCTATCCTCGAAGACACTAAGAAATCTACCATCCGAGCTGTCACGATTGAGTTAAGCACCGGTAATGGTCGAGTAATGACCGCGCGACCGGACCGCAGCAACGGGTGCATCGAGCCCTCAACGCCGCCGCGAGTACGCCGTGCGAGGTTGCGCCGGTCCTAGGGCACAATCACGATGATAGTCTGGCTACCCGAAAACACCGATTCCTGCACGGCGCAGCCGGTGCGTTCAAAATACGGAAACACAGTCTCAGCATAGCTGGCGCCCTCGCCCGTTTGGGTGTCACAAGTGGTTAGGAAGCCGATTTGATCCTGCCCGGCATCCGCCCGCTCACCGGGCACCGTGATCGCTGCCAGCGCCCCATCCGGCACCGCAGTCACCGGCACACTAAGCCGTGGCAATACCGCATGCTCACCGGCGCCCGGGCCCGACCGAGTTGAGCGATTCTCAGCATCGCCAGCTTGTGCCTGCGTGCCTTCAGCGGGATCGTAGTACTCAACCACGCCGCGATGTGCAAAAAACAGTGCGACCTCATCGAGGCCATCGCCATCCCAATCACCGACCACCGGCTGCGGCAAATCTTCGCCCTCAACGCCGGATACCTGCACCGAGTACGTGGTGTCGATGGTGCAAACATCGTCGGTGAAAAATATCTCAAGATCGCCATTGATCCTGCGCAGCGCACCTGCGGTATCAATGCCATCGCCGTTCCAGTCCCCGATGATCGGCGCCGCCACACTAAACCCGCCGAAAAAGGCGTGGTCGTGAGTGACCGTGCTGCCCGGGGCAAAGTCAGTCACCTTCTGATTGCTGAGCAGCCAACTTTGCAGATGGTAGACCCCGATCAAATCGTGCCCGGGCACCTGGCTGGCGCGGTTGTTGCAATTAATCGCCCAGCGGCCGACCACCGGCACCGAGTCTTCCAGCCCGCCAAACAACACGCGGGTCTGATACTCGCCCGCGATGGCGCTGTCGAACAACCATTGGCCCTGCTCGACATCTTGATCTACCGGGCTGGTGTACACCACCGGCTCGGCCGCATCATCGCCATCGAAATCGCCGTACAGAACACACATAAGCTCATTCGCGTTGGCAGGTGATTTGATGCAGGCTGGCGCCCGCGCCTGGGCCACGGATGCGCTCAGCATCGTGAACATGAGCGCGGTAGCCGCGCCTGAGGCGATCGTGGCGCTACACCAAGCGGGCGAAGCCACCGCAGCCCGGCCCGGATGGGTGGAAGTGAATCTGAGTATGGTTGCCATCGTGTCCCCCCGATATCACGGCGCGCTCGGATTGGGGCGCCGTGGGCATCTAAAAAGCGCCTGGATGCTCGCTCTTGGGCGCGCTGACATTTACAGTAGCCTAAGCATGCACACAAACCAACTCACCCATACGCATGCACGGTAATGGTCGGGTAACGATCCCGCCGCAGGATGCTTTTAGGGAAAAAGCGCCTCTACAAGAAGCCTTCACAGCGCCGCCACGGGCTGCACGGCATACAACTGAGGTTAGGAAGACGGACAGGCAACACCAGTCAAACGGAGCTCCTCAGGCGCCAACCGGGCCACTCGGCTCGCTACGCGAGGGCTTTACGCTGGGCACCTTTACTGTTGAGCCCGCGCTCAATCGACTGCGCTCGCCGGAGCACGAGCGGCGGCTGGAACCTAAGGTGATGGACATTCTGGTGTGCTTGGCCGAAACCCCGAACGCGGTGCTGAGCAAACAGGACCTCCTCGATCGGGTCTGGAGCGGGCGCTTTGTGGTAGACGCGGTGCTCAAGCGCGGGATTCATCAATTACGCAAAGCCCTGGGCGACAGCGCTAATGCCCCGCAGTACATCGAGACAGTGGCCAAGCGGGGCTATCGATTGTTGCCTGCAGTGCAACCGCTCGGCAACGCCGTGCCAGCGGGCCGCACGGCGCCCGCGTTGGCGCTTGCCCCTGGCGAGCACGGGCCAGCACCTGAGCCCTATCGCGGACTGATGAGCTTCCGCTTTGCCGACGCGCCCTACTTCTTTGGCCGCCGCCGCGACGTGATCGAAGTCATCCATGCGATGGAGCGGCAGGCGAGCGCCGGGCGTGCCTTTGTACTGGTCACTGGTCCCAGCGGGGCAGGTAAGTCCTCTTTGGTGCGGGCAGGGGTGATGCCGTGGCTGTATCAACACGGGTTGCAGGGCGGCGGTGAAGGCTGGCGGCGAGCGGAATTCGTACCTGGCGACGTCAGCGTGTTTGCCACGCTGGCGGCCGCACTCGGCCGACCGGAGGCTCTCGGGGACATCGCCGAGCAAGCGCTCGCCGAGCACTTACCTGCGGGCGGGCTGGCCGAAAAATTGCGCCTACCGCCTGAAGACGTTGTGCAGTGGCTGACACAAGTACTGCAACCTCCGGGGCAAGCCGCCATCCAACTGGTGCTGTTGCTCGATCAGTTTGAGGAACTACTGGTGCGCAGCAGTGAACTCGCTGATGAGGTCGATGAGTTTTTCGCCTTGGTGTACGAACTGGCACGCAGCGGTGTCATCTGGACGATAGCCACCATGCGCAACGACTTTTATCCCGCCTTTGCGCAGTCGGACCTGCTCCTGCGCCTGCGCCATGGCGCCGGCCATGTCGAGATACGCCCACCCGGGGCCGGCGAAATCGGCCGCATCATCCGTGACCCCGCACAACGTGCCGGGCTAGTGTTTGAACGTCGCGCGGATGGCGCCTCGCTTGATGATGAATTGCATGAGGCCGCGCGCGAACGCCCGGATATTTTGCCGCTGCTGCAGTTCGCCCTGACTGGCATCTACAAGCGCCGCACCGAGCAGCACGTGTTGACCTTTGACGCCTACGAGGCGCTTGGGGGCATTGAAGGCTGCGTCAGCGCACGGGCCGAGCAGGCGTTCAACTCCCTGCCTGTGCCCGTACAACAGGCACTGCCCCGACTGCTCTCGGCCATGGTGCTCACACACGGCATCGACGATCAACGCCTTACCTGCGTTGCGACACAACTGGAGGCCGACACCCAGGATCGTGCGCTCAGCGCACTGGTGGACGCCTTTGTGGACGCGCGGCTGTTAAGCGCATCCAGCGCACCGGATGGCAACCGGGCGATCCGCGTGAGCCATGAGGCAGTATTTGAATATTGGCCACGGGCGAAAACCTGGCTGTCACGCAACCAGGAGCAGGTGCGCTTGCGTGAATGGCTGGACGAGCAGTCGCGCCAATGGCAACGGGCCGAACGCGACGATGCGTTTTTGCTGGCGAAGGGCAAACCGCTGAACGATGCCATCTCAGTGCTCGAAGATCAGTCGATGGTACTGGATGATCTGGCGCACGCTTTTGTCTCGCGTTCGCGCCGGCGCGCCGGGCGCGCGGCCAGGCTGCGCGATGCCATCATTGTTGTCCTAATGGTGTTGTGTGCTTTGGCGCTGTCGGCTGCCTTTGTGGCCAAGCGCGCGCAAACGACCGCACAGGATCAGTTGCTGCAATCGGCGCGCGTTACTGAGTTCCTGATCGACACGTTCGGTTCTGCAGACCCCGGCGTACGCAGCCCCAGGATTCCCAACGCGCGCGACATTCTGGACCGAGGCGCCGCCCGGATCGGCACCGAACTCGCCGACCAGCCTTACGTGGAAAGCGCTTTACGCCGCGCGATGGGCGAGTCGTATCGTGGCCTGGGACTCTATGAAGAGTCCGAACAGCATCTGCTGGCTGCATTGGCGCTTCGCGATGACAATAGCCTGGAGACCGCCAGCACCTTGCAAAGCCTGGGCCGACTGATGCGCATTCGTGGCGAATACGAGCGTGCCCAGCTTGCGCTGGACCGCGCGGTCGCGCTGCGCACCGACATGCTGGGGCGCGAGCATGCCGACACCGCACAAACGATTAACGAGCTGGGCATGCTCGCGCAGGCACAGGGCCAGAACGAACAGGCGCATCTACTGTTGCAGGATGCACTGTGGATTCGCCGTCAGGTGCTGGGTGATGACGCAGTCCCCGTGGCCGACAGCTTGAACAACCTGGCCTCAGTGCAATTGCAGTCAGGCGACATCGATCAGGCCCGCGCGCAATATAACGAAGCTATCGCGCTGTATCGCCGACATACCGATGTCGCCGGATTACGCCTGGCTAATTCGCTAAGTAACCTAGCCGGTATTTTTTACGCCACCGGCCAGTTGGATAAGGCAACATCGCTGTACGCTGAAGCGCTGGAGATCTACGGCAGCTACTACTCAGAGGCGCATCCTGATGGGGCGGCAGTGATGAGCAACTACGGTTCTGTGCTGCGTGACTCCGGCCAGCTTGAGCAGGCCCGCGCTGTGTTTGCCACCGCACTGCAGGCGCTTAGAAAATCGCTTGGCCATGACCACATTCGCAGTTTTCAGGTGGCGATCAAACTGGCCGACGCGGATATCCGCCTGGCGAACTACGAGGCAGCAGAGGCGCTGTTGCAGGACACGCTGCGCGAGGTGCAGATCCGCTTTGGTGATACGCACTGGTTGCACGCTTACGCGCAAGCCGTGCTGGCCAGTAAACTGGGCCTGACGGGCGAGCTGGAACGCGCCGTGCAGATGGCCAGTGACAGCGTGGAGAAAATCGTAGGGATACTTGGGGAGCAGTCGCCTTTCGCCGGCGACGCCAAACGGCGATTGCAGGCGCTGCAATCGATACCTGAGCGTTAGTCGCAGACGAACCGCGAGCGCGGCCCATCTGCGATGACTAGTCCCCGGGGGATCTGCTGGCTATCGTTCGCGATCGCTCTGCGCGCCATCACCCAGTGTAACGTCGACCGCCTGCTGTGCCACGCCACCTTCACCTGGGGCCTGGCCCGGGTCGGCGATGTAGCTGGCTGAGTAGGTGTGGGTTTGCCCATCACCACCCGTCACCGAAACGTTCTGCTCAAACCCGCCGTCCGTGCGACTGATAGAACCTTCCTGGTGCACGCTGTTGCCTTGCGGCCCAGTCAGCGTGGTCGAGCGGCTCAGAGTTTGGGTGTCGGCATCGTAACTCACCTCAACGCTTCGGCTGACGCTGTTGCCCTGCGGCCCCGTTAAAGTGGAGACACTGGTGTAGCCGTTGTCGGTACGCGAGACCTGTACTGAGCGGCCAATGTCGCTCTCCAGCGAGGAGAGTGACTGCGCGATACGATCCGTATTCACGGTGTACTGCCCGGAGGTGATCTGTTGTTTCACCGCATCCACCTTGCTCTGATCGAAACCGCCCTCGCCACCGCGCACCGACGCTTCCAGGCGTTGCAGCAAACGTGCGCTATCGGTCAGCGTCACCTTGTCGGTGCTACCGCCAGGTGCGCTGTCCGGCGGGCCAAGTGGTACAGGTTTGGCTGTATCCGACCCCACCCGGGTTACCGGAGTGCTGGGTACGCTCAATCCATTCACATTGTTGACCATCGTTCTCTCTCCTCATGAGGCGCGATTACTAAACTATATCGGTTGCGGCTGTTTGCGCGGCCCTTGGGCGGCGGCAGCAAAAAAGCCGCTTAACTGTGTATTGCTTCATCCCACTGATGGAATGCAATTTGCGGGCCAGATTCAGGCAGCATCATTGGCGTTGTGACCGCAGACATATTGCCGATCTGTACCAGATAAACCCTCGGAAGCGGCAACCGCTGGCCTGCTAGCGGCAGTTGTTTGCCGTCGCTACCAGCGCCGGCGTTAACCACGGGCCCCATTACTCGAGTATTGATGAATCGCCTGTTTGTTGCGCTTGCTGGCCAACGCATTACCGGCAGCCTCGGCGCGCTGGGCGCGGGCCAGCTCAATCAACTCGCGATCACTGGCCAGGATTTCACGGATACTGCGCTCATCGTCCTGCGGACCCGTCGTACGGTCCACAAACACCTCGCGTAACAATGGGCGACGCTGCGCCTCAATCTGCACCACCTGTGTCCAATCGCCGGCGCGCGCGAACTCGTTCGCTTCACGGGTCAATCGAAGGACTTCTGTCAGTTTGCTCATACCGGTTCCACAAAGTTCCTTATCACCAGTTGCCTAGACTGCCCGCGCCATCGCGTCCACCGCCGAGGGGCTTACGTGGCGCAATTCAGGGGGAATAGCCTCCCACGCAGAGCGTATCTCGCGCAGCAGATCCATTACCTCGGCCAGCCACTCATCTTTACCACTGACGTTGGCCTGCAGCAGGCGTCGGGTCATATATTGGTAAAGCTCATCCAGGTTATCGGTCAACTCTTCATTTGCTGAACGGTCAAGACTGGCACGCAGCCCATCAATGATGGCGATGGCGCGACCAATCTGCGCGCCCTTCTCCTGCACCTGCCCGTGTTGCAGGTGCCCGCGGGCCACCGCAATGGCGTCCATCGCACCGGACATCAACAGCAAAATAAGCTGATGAGGATCGGCCTCCAGCACCGAACTTGTGGTGCCGACGTTGCGGTACTCATTCAGAGCACCCTGGTGATTACCTGAGTACATAATTCGGTCCCCTAGTTGTTGCTGTTTGATCCGGACAACGTTGCAAGCTGAGTGGTTAGAAAATTGCTGGTCGCAGTTAGCTGCGACACCAGCAGATCGAGCGCAATAAACTCTGCCCGGGTGCGCTCTTCAAATGAAATCAGCCGATCCTCGAGATCATCACGTTGCTCGGCAACGCTCTCCAGAGAGCTGTTAACGCCCTCCACCCGATTGTCGAGCAACCCGTCGGCCTTAAGATATACGTTGACCAGCGCATCCGCCTTGGTGGCGATACCGTCCTCGGAGGAGAACAGCTCATCAAACGCATCGAAATTCTCGCGCAGCGCCTCATCCAGTGTGAACTGCGCGCTGAGTCCGGCCACTTCGGCATCGATTTGCAGGCGGCCGCTCTCCGGATCCGTGCTGATGCCAATCTGCGACAGCAGCGAGAAACCCTCCACACCGGTGTCGACCACGGAGCCCAGTTCGCTGCGGATCTGGGACAGGAACAGCGGCCCGAGGTTGTCGCCCTGCAGAATCCCGCTGGTGCCCGTCTCCGCGTCGAAGCCGGTTAACCCCGCAATCGAATCGATCATTGAATTGTAGCTGTTAACGAAGGCTTCGATTTTCTCACGGGTGCCGGCGACATCCAGCGATACGCCCAGGCTGGCTGTCGTACCCGGCTCAGCGCTAACCAGGTCAAGCGTCACGCCGGACACGGCATCGGTAATCTGGTTTGTAGCGCTGGTCACTACAATGCCATCAATGCTCACCTGGGCATCCTGGGCCGCCTCGAGCTCATTCAAATTGGCGATGGAATTGGCTGGGTCGTAAGCCAGCTGATCGAGGTTACCGGTGGCATCGGCCACGGTAATGGTCATTTCGCCTTCGGTGCCCGTATTCGTGCCGGCAAGCACCAGGTAGGCACCGTCATCACCAGACACCACACTGGCGCTCACGCCCGGGTTGTCCTCGGCGGCATTGATCGCATCGGCAATTTGGGTCAGCGAAGAGCTCTCTTCATCGATCACAATATCGATCGATTCGCCCCCGACTGAAATCGTAAGCGTGCCGGTCCCCACTTCCGTGTCGGCGTTGCTCAGTTCCGGGTCCGCATGGACGAAGGGGTTGGAGCGAAGCTTCTGCACCTGTGCCAATTGCAGCACTTCAACGTCATAGTTGCCGTCAAAGGCGGCGCCAGACGCACTTGCAGTAAACAGCTCTGTATTACCGGAAGATACCGTGCGCGCACCGAAGGTAGCACTGTCTTTCAACGCCACCAGCGTAGAGGCGAACCCATCCAGCGCGGAACGGAACACACCCAGACCTGACAACTCAGCCTGGTACAGCGCTTCCTGCTGATCCAGACGCAGGCTGTCGGCACTGCCCTCGGCAGCGACCAACTGGTTGACTAACCCCTCAAGGTCCAGTCCAGAGCCAATTCCTAATGAACTAATCGACGGCATAGTATTTTGCCCAATCCAATATTTAGTGAACGTCTGTGCAAAATCAAAGCAACATCCGTGCCAACGTAGTACCTGAGTCGTGCCAGCGTCGGCTATGCCTGGTTGCTGATCAGGTTCGCCTTGCCGTTGGACATGTCCTGAATTAGCTGCAGGGTTTCCTCCGGAGGAATCTGTCGCACCACTTCGCCGGTTTCAGCGTTGAGTACCGTAATGATGGTGCGCCCGCTGTCCTCATCAACGTGGAAGTCCAGCTCGCGCCGAACGTTACGTACCTGAGCCCGCAGCTCCTCTATCGCGGCGCGAACCTGTTCGATCGTCTCGTTAGAATTCTGCTCGTCGGGCACCGCGACAGCCGTCACCGCTCGCGCGGGTTCGCTCGGCGGGCGCTGAGTCTCACCGGCTTGCGATGCCTGGCTGGCCTGTGGCGCCACGTCACTTGTTGGTCGCGAGGCGGTGGAACGCGTGGGCGTTGGCGCCACGCTCGTACTGTGTCCACTGATCGGTGTCGTCATGCTCATCCCTCCCGTCCATGGGAGCTGTGAGATTAGCGCCGGCGAATCACTCCGCCGGCGCTACTTTCACTTCTTACCTGGTCTTACTGAAGTAGCCCCAGTACCGCCTGCGGCGTTGCATTCGCCTGAGACAAAATAGCAACACCTGCCTGCTGCAGGATCTGCGCCTTGGTCAGGGCCGCGGTCTCGGCCGCAAAGTCGGCGTCCTGAATACGGCTACGTGAAGCCTCCAGGTTCTCGACGATGGTGCTGAGGTTGTTGATGGTCGACTCAAAGCGGTTCTGGATAGCACCCAGATCACTACGCAGTGCACTCACCGAGGTGAGGGCAGAATCGACGCGCAGAATGGCATCCTCAGCGGTGGTCACGTCGGTGATCGCCAGTGAATCAATCGTAGTAGAGTCCACTGCGATCGCGCCCGCGGTGAAGCCGAGGGTGGCGACATCCGCGCCCTGCAGATCAATCGTGTCACTGGCCGACAGACTGATGGAGCCGAAGCCGGAAACCGCTGTTCCGTTAGAACCTGTGGCACCCGTGAACGCGAAGCCCGCGGTACCCGATACCAGGGCACCCAGTCCAATATCCGTGGTGGTGGTTTCATCCACATTGATATTGCGGCCATCCGCAGCAGTGAGTACCAGATTGCTGCCGTTAGCCGATGCGCGAACGCCCGTCTCATCAGCACTCAGGTTGATCTGGTCAACAACAGTGGCCAGATTCAGCGCAGTAGTCGAACCGTCATGGCCGGTGTAAATGGCCACGTCGTTTACCGTCAGGTTGTAGCCCGCCGAATCCACTGTGGCAAACGCCACTTCCTCGGTGTTGGTCGCCGTCGCGGTCAAACCGCTGACACCCGCAGCATTGATCGACTCTGTTTTGGCGAAAGCGCTGTCGATGTCCTGGCCGTTCTCATTACCGGCAACGGCAGCGCTGAGACTTACGACGCTACCGCTGCCAACCGCGATGGTCACACCACCTTCAGTCAGGTTGGCGGTAGTAACGTCACCTGAACCGGTTGCGATCTGACCGATCTGGTTGGACCGCACGCCGGTATTCAGGCTGACCGTAATCGTCTCACCGACGTTCGCGCCTACCTGAAACTGGGCGTCTCCAAAACTGCCGTCAAGTACGCGGCGACCATTAAACGTGGTCTGCGTCGCAATACGATCGATCTCCGCCAGACGCTGCTGAACCTCAGCATCCAATGCCAGGCGATCGTCGGTTGAGTTGGTGGCGTTAGCCGACTGCACCGCCAGCTCACGAATTCGCTGGAGGTTACTAACCACCTCATTCAACGAACTCTCAGTAGTCTGAGACAGTGAGATGCCATCGTTGGCATTTCTTACTGCCTGGTTCAGGCCCCTGATCTGAGTGACAAATCGTTCGGCAATCGCGAGGCCGGCCGCATCGTCCTTGGCGCTGTTAATACGCAGGCCCGATGAAAGGCGTTCCAGCGATTGACCCAACATGCCTTCGGACTTCGAAAGATTGCGCTGAGCATTCAGCGACATGATGTTTGTATTGACCGTTAAAGCCATCGTGAGTCTCTCCTGATTCCAAAATTCCCTTTGGCGTAGCAGCCCTCAGGGTTGTTGTCCTTGCAACCAGCTTTCGCATGAAAGTGAGCGGCTGCTTCAGGAGGGTTATCGGGCCAGCGATCAATTCCTTGAGGGTTGCGTAGTAATTGGATCACAATTATTCACCCGCAACATCGGCGTTGCGAGAATCGACTCTTTATTATAGGAAGCTAAAAAGTGACAACTGCTGAACCGCAACAAAACTCTGCTGCGCTGCCTCCAGCGCCTGCAGTTGCAGGTCCAGCTCGCCAATAGCTTCTACCAAATCAACGTCTTCCACGTCCGACAGCGTGGCCTGCAGTAACAGTCCAGTGTCATCGTTCAGCGCACGCTGGTTGTCCAGCGCATTCAATCGCGCGCCGACACCTGCACGCACACTGGATAAATGGCTGAACGCCTGGTCTAGATCGCTTAACACACCATTCAAACGATTATGCAAAATGGCGGGGCCTGGGTCGGCGTCCTGTGCTGCTTCCAGTGTTTCGATGAAATTCTGCACCGTGGCGAACATATCCTGTTGGACGCTCGGACCAACGGAAAATCGGTCGTTGGTTGTCGGTGTACCGGTAAGCACTACCTCTATGCCGGCGAAGCCAATCGCCGTTTCGGGTGGGCTATACACGCCGCTCTGGATAACCGTGCCGCCGGAATCGCGCACGTCAAAGTCGGTCTCGCTGGTGAAGATTATCTCGTAGCCCTGGCGATCCCACAGCGTGGGGTCTAGTACACTGCCGCCTTGCAAGACTCCAGCACCGGTGTTGCCTCCATCTGCCGAGGTTGAGAAGGTGCCGTTGCCATTTAGAATCTGTTGGAACACGGCCGCCCCAGAATCGCCGTCCGCCACGGTCCGGGTCGGACCTATCTGAAGTTCGCGCTGCCCCTGATCGCCACGATACGCCACAATGCCGCCTTCATCGACAAATGGCTGGGTGCTGGAACGAAAACCCGCGAACAGAAAGTTGCCTTCGCCATCGCCGGCGTTGGCCAGCTCAACCAGTTGGGTACGCAACTGCTTTAGTTCCACCGCGATAAACCCGCGGGTCTCGGCGTTTTCCGAGTCGTTGTTCGCCTGTACTGCCAGCTCGTTCACGCGTTGCAGGGTATTCACCACCTGTGACATAACATCATCTTCCAGACTCAGGCGATGATCGGCGTGATCGGCGTTGCGCTGATACTGATCCAGCTCGTCAATCGCGCGAGTTAGCTGTAGGCTGCGGGTGGCGGCGAACGGATCATCGGCGGGACTGAATATCTTCTTCCCCGTGCTAACCTGGCTTTGCAACCTCACCACTTCATTCTGTGTGCTGCTGATGGTATTGATGCCCTGTCGGAACATCGACAAATGAGTCACGCGCATGAGTGCTCCTTATACTTCCCTATACTTGGTCTGTGCGTCATTGTCCTATCGGATCGCGCCGATCAGACTATCAAATAGTTCGTCCGCAACCCGGATAACTTCAGCCGCTGCGCTATAAGATTGTTGAAAGCGCAGCAAATTCGCCGCTTCCTCATCCAGATTGACCCCCGACACAGCCAGCACCTGCTGCTCCGCGCTGTTCAGCAGTATTCCCTGTGCCTCCACGTTCAGCTGTACAGCCCGGGTAGAACTGCCTACCTGCCCCACCAATGCGTCATAAGACTCCTCAACGCTCATGGTGCCCGACTGCAGTATCCCGGAGGACTGAACACCGATCATTGCCAGCGCGTTGCGGTTATCACCCGTACCACCGGTATTGGAAGCCACAGAAAACACATCGCCCGCCGCTGGCGTCCCGCTTACCTGCACCTCCCACCCATTAAACGCAATGGTGTCGCCGCTGGTATAGGCGAACGGACCGGTGCCATTGATCGTGTAGTTGCTGGCGTCTAGGAATTGGATATCCACACCGACCAACAGATTTGGGTCGCTGGCGTCACTCACCACGCCACTAGTGACGCTGGCATCCCCGAGATTACTCGTGGAGGCGCTGGCCTGTATCGCGGCCGCCGCCGCAATGTCTTTTGGATCACTCACCAACAGCGACAGCCCATCCACCACCCCGGCGGTCGGGCGCACAAGAAAAGTATCACCCACATCTGCGCCTGCGCCAAACTCCACGGTCATGCCGCCAATAACGAACGGGTCGCCAGCCGATCCGGTACCCGTGAACGGCACTGCCTCGCCGCTAATTGCATCGCGCACCACCCAGTCGGCACCGTCAAAAGTAAACTGGTAATCCTGCCCGGTTAGGCCGCCGAGATCGGTAATCGACACACTCGCGATCGCGCTCCCGGTGTTATCCGCAGCACCGAGCGCCAGTGGACCGCCGGCGGAGAATAAATCCCCGCCCAACTCGCCGTTTAACGTCATGCCCGAGCGGTGCTGCGCGTTGAACTGGGTGGTCAGCGCCAGCGCCGTCTGGCCAAGAGCACTGCGTGCAGGCTCCAGCACTTCGTCGCGAAACTGCAAGGTGCCACCGATCATTCCACCGGTAAGACTGCTAGTAATCGACGTGGACCCCAGCGCTCCGTTGTAGACGATTTCAGAGCGCTCAGCGTCGAAGCGACTGGGGGTCAAGGCCAGTGATTCGGCTTCGAAGCCGCGCACTAGCACCAGACCGTTACCGATAAATACATTGGTCGCACCATCGTCCTGCTGCAGCGTCGTAACATCAATATGTGTGTTTAACTCCCGTAACAGAACATCGCGCTGATCCAACAGATCATTGGGCGCATCGCCCGGGCTGCCGACGATTTGCTCGTTTAGCCGGGCCAGCGCATCCGCTAACTGGTTAATCTCGCTCACCGAGTTACTCAACCGCCCATTCACCTCCTGCGCCAGACCCCGCAGACGTGCGTCGACCGCTTCAAAGCGCTCCACCATGCCCTGCGCCTCGCCCAACATCACCTGGCGCACCGGAATGCCCGACGGATCATTGCTGAGATCATTCAGCGAATCGAAAAAACCCTGCAGACCGGCACTGACGCTGGTGTTGATATCCGCCAGCGTGTTATCCACTTGGCTGGAGAGCGAATGCAGCGCGTCCATACGGTGGAACGCCGCGGTGTTCACCTGCAACTGACGCGCCAGGAAGGTATCGTAGATGCGCCTGACGGTGCCTACCTCAACCCCCGTGCCGATAAAGGAGCGTCCAAACTGTTGTGCCGTACGTGCGGACAACCCCACTTCCTGGCGAGAGTATCCGTCGGTGCCGGCATTGGAGATGTTATGCCCGGTGGTGGCGAGAGCCGCTTGCGAGGCCAACAGCCCCGAGACACCAGTTTGAAAAATATTAAACATGCTCGCTCCTTAAGGATACTGGGCGCCACCGGCGGCAACGAATGCTCTCGTCGCCGCACAGCAGCCAACGGCTTATTCGGGCAACAGGGGTGCCAGTGTGTTCTCGGCAATGTCGAGCAACTTGCTGGCGTACTCGGGATCGGTCGCGTAGCCGCTTTTCTGTAACTCTTGCACAAACTGCCGGGTGTCACTCCCCGCACTCAGCACCTGCTCATAGCGCGGATTCCCCTGCAAAAACTGTGCGTAGTCCGCGAAACTTTGCTCCAGCGACTCATAGGCGCGAAACTGCGCATGTTCGCGTTGTCCCACTCCATCGCGAAACTCTAGTGTCTGCTGACTCACCCGATCACCCTGCCAGCGCGCGTCCGCCTTGATGCCAAACAAGTTAAAACTTGAGCTGCCATCTATCCGTGCAGGCATGCGACGGCCCCAGCCCGTTTCAAGCGCTGCCTGCGCTAGCAGACCACGTGCACTGACACCCAGTTTCCGTGCCGTCTCCTGCGCTGTCGACCACAACTGTTGGACAAACTCCGCCGGCCCTTCCGGGGCCCAGGCGGCCGATTGTGCTGAGTGTTGGGTGCGGGCAACCGCATCCGCACGAGTATCGATTTGACGTAACCCAAATGCCGCCTCGGAGGTCCCTTTAGGTTCTGTGCGGCGAACGGTCTCAGGCTCAAAGCCCAGTTGGCGCATCACCAAATCCGACAAGCCCAAGCCGTGGGAGCTGGAGATCTCCGTGGCAATTTGCTGATCGAACATCTCGGTGAACATCTGCGAGTCGCGGGTATCGAAGATACCGCCACCCAACTGCGCATCACGCATACTCTTGAGCATCATCTGCACAAACAGACCTTCAAACTGGCCCGCCACTTCTCGCGCCAGCTCGGGTGTCGGCTCACGCGCCTCCAGGCGCATACGGCCAAACTGCGATACATCTGAGGCAAGATAGGTGCTGCTGCTATTCATCTTGAGGAACGCCCTAGATAACGATCAGCTCGGCGCGCAACGCACCCGCCTGCTTCAGTGCTTCAAGAATGGCCACGAGGTCACCAGGTGCCGCGCCGACCTGATTTACTGCTTGCACAATTTCACTCAGAGTCACGCCTGGCTCAAATAGAAACATACGATTTTCTTCTTCCACAATCTCTACATTCGACTGATTGACCACCACCGTGTCCCCGCCGCCTAGGGCATTGGGCTGACTGACAGCAGGTGCTTCGGAGATTGTCACCGCCAGCGAGCCGTGCGCCACGGCAGCCGGCATCACCCGCACGTGTGAACCAATCACCACGGTGCCCGTGCGCGAGTTAATAATGACACGCGCGGCGGCCTCGCCAGGTTCCACTTCTAGCTTCTCCAACTCCGACACGAATGCGATACGCTGCGCCGGGTCTTTCGGGGCGATCACCGCCACCGAGGTCGCATCCAGGGGTGCGGCCGACCCGGGGCCCAGCGCGCTGTTAATCGACTCGCACATGCGGTTCATGGTGGTGAAGTCGGGTGTATGCAGATTCAGTGTGATATGCGGCAAACTCGCGAACGCGTTAGGCACTTCGCGCTCGACCGTGGCGCCGTTGGGGATACGACCCGCGCTGGCGATGTTGACTGAGATACTGGAACCGTCGCGCCCGGCCGCACCAAACCCGCTCACCACCAGGTTACCCTGCGCCATCGCGTACACTTGGCGATCCGCACCAAACAACGGTGTCATCAACAGGCTGCCACCGCGCAGACTCTTCGCATTGCCAAAGGAGGACACCGTGATGTCGATCATTTGCCCAGGTTTGGCGAAGGCCGGCAGTTCCGCATGTACCGTGACCGCCGCCACGTTCTTGAGCTGCGGGTTCACATTGGGAGGTACCACAATGCCAAACTGCGCCAGCATATTTTTGATCGCCTGCACCGTAAACGGCGCCTGACTGGTCTGATCGCCCGTGCCTTCCAAGCCAACCACCAGCCCAGTACCGACCAACTGGTTACTGCGCACACCGGCGACCGACGCCAGATCTTTCACCCGCTCCGGATAGGCCGGTGCTGACAGCACGCACAGCAGCCCGATCAGGCTCGCCAGACCCACTCGGTGGGCAACCTGGTTCATCCCCCCGATCATCAAAACGGGAACCAGCGCGAGCTGAAGAAACGCGACAGCCATCCAGGCGTGTTGGCATCGGCGATGACGCCTTTACCGCCGTAGGCAATCTGGGCATTGGCCACTTTGTCAGAGGTCACCGAATTGTCGGGCAGGATATCGTAGGGCCGCACGATCCCGGAGATACGAACAAACTCACGTCCCTGATTAATCGTAATCCACTTCTCACCGGCAATCGCCAGGTTGCCGTTCGGCAACACTTCCGACACCGTCACCGTCACGCTACCGGTAAGCGAGTTGCTCTGGCTTGAGTCACCCTCGCCGTCGAAGCTGCGACTGCCAGCGAATATCGCGTTCAGCAGCTCAATGCCCTCCTGGGTAATCGGTCGTCCGCCCAAAGTCGGCCCTGGCAACGTGACATCCTCGTCTTTGCTGGTGCTAGTGCTCGCGCTCTTGCGCGCATCGGTACGCTCTGCCAGCACGATGGTAATGATGTCGCCAGCGCGGCTCGCGCGCAGATCCTCAAACAGACGGATGTCCTGATTGGCCGCATAAATCGAGCCGTTGCGCACCGACATCGGAATTTCTTCCGGTGCTACCGTCATCGTATTGTGATGCATACCAGCGGTGGCTGATTGTTCCGGCATGGGCGCGCGGTGCAATACAGAGCAGGCGCTCAGCAAGTGCACCGCCAACAGGCACAAAGACAGTCTTAGTACACGTAGCTTCATCAAAAATCCCTAAACGTTATTGGTAATGAACTGCAACATCTGATCGTTGGTCGAGATCGCGCGCGAATTCATCTCATACGCACGCTGGGTCTCGATCATATTCACCAGCTCTTCGACAATGTTCACGTTGGAGCCTTCGAGGTTGCTTTGCAGAAGCAGCCCCAGCCCGTTCTGCCCCGCCGTGCCCTGGCTGGGGGGACCACTGGCGCCAGTCTCCAGAAACAGGTTCTCTCCGCGAGCTTGTAAGCCGGCTGGATTGATAAAGTCCACCAGGGTCACCGTGCCCACCTGGACCGGCGCGGCCTGATCGTTGAGTTGCACCGACACGGTACCGTCACGGCCGACGGTGACGGTCTGCGCCCCATCCGGCAACTGAATACCCGGTTGCAGCTGATAGCCACTGGCGGTCACCACCTGGCCGGTGTTGTCGCGCTTGAACGAACCATCGCGGGTATAGCCCGTATTGCCGTCCGGCAGAATAATCTCGAAGAAGCCGCGGCCCTCAATGGCGACATCCAGGTCGCGACCGGTCTGCACAATCGAGCCCTGCGCGAACGATTTCTCTGTCGCCACGACGCGAACGCCGGTGCCCAGTTGCAGGCCGGTGGGCAGTTGCGTCTCCTGCGAGCTCAGGGCGCCTGCCTGGCGCACGTTCTGATACAGCAGATCTTCAAAGATGGTGTGCCCGGCCTTATAGCCGGTCGTATTGACGTTCGCCAGGTTGTGGGCGATGGCACCCATGCGCGTTTGCTGCGCATCAAGTCCCGTTTTCGCCGCCCAAAGTGCCGGTGTCATTGCATTCTCCCTTCGATCAGCTCAGTTGCATCATGCGTGCAACGGATGCCGAATTTTCATCCACTGTGCTCATCATCCGCACGTGCATCTCCCACTGGCGTGCAAGCCCGATCATGTCGATCATCTCGCGCACCGCGTTCACGTTACTCAACTCCAGGGCGCCGCTCTCGATGGTGACGGCCGCATCCGGTTCGACCGGCTGCCCATCGCGTGCATGCAACAAACCATCTTCGCGTTTCTCCAGGTTATCCAGCGCCGGATTGACTAGCCGAATTCGATCCACTACAGCGATGGTCTCGGCACTTTGGCCCAGCGGGACAATGGAGATGCTGCCGTCACCGCCAATATGCAGTTGTTCGTACGGGGCAATCGAGATCGGGCCGGCATCACCCAGCACCGGGTGACCATCACCGGTGGTCAGGCGCCCGACATTATCTATGCGAAGGTTGCCCGCGCGAGTGTAAGCTTCGGCCTCATCCGCGGTCTGCACCGCAATCCAACCCTCATTGCGAATCAGCACATCCAGTGCTTTGCCGGTCTGGCGCACAATGCCGCCCGAGAAATCGGTGCCGCTCTCGCCCACCAGAGCGTTGATCCGGCTCTCATGCCCAGGCCCTTCCACCGGGACACTGTTGAACATGTGAAAGTCGGCGCGGAAGCCGACGGTGTTGACGTTAGCCAGATTGTGCGCGCTGCGTCCCTGCGCCAGCATCACCTGCTTGGCGCCAGACATCGCAACATATAAACCTCTATCCATCCTTAAGCGTTCCTATACTGGTGATTAACGGATGTTGATGATGGTCTGGGTGAGCTCAGCTTCGGTCGAGATCATCTCGGCGTTGGCCTGAAAATTTCGCTGTGCCACGATCATCTCCACCAGCTCTCGGGTTAGATCCACGGTCGACTGCTCCAACGCGCCCGACTGCACCAGGCCAAAGTTGGCCGTGCCGGCGGCACCGCGGATGGGCTCGCCCGAGGAGGCCGTTTCCACCCAGTTGTTGTCACCGTCGGAAGCGAGCCCCTGCGGGTTGACGAACCGGGTGAGTGCCACCTGTCCCAGCGATAAGCTCTCGCCATTGGTAAAACGGGCCAGCACTTCGCCTTCCGGATCAATATCAATGCCGGTCAGAAGGCCGGGCGCGAACCCGTTCTGGGTAAGATTGTTGACCGAAAATTCCCCTCCGAACTGCGTTGCGAGCGTGAAATCAAACTGAGTGTCGATCGGCTCGGCGCCATTCAGCGGATCGTAGCCAGGAAAATCGACCAGACCACTTGCCGGCGACAGTAGATTACCGCTGCCACTGAACTGCAAGGGTTGCGCGGCGCCCACCTGATCGCCGTCGATTAGCAGATTCACATTCCAGGCACCGTCTGCAGCATCTTTCACAAAGTAGAACGTGCCAGCGTGAGCGACGCCCAGCGAGTCATACACGGTGGTAGAGGTTGTATGGTTAAAGCTGCTGGAGTCCGCCGGGTCAAACACAGGCGTTACCGGCGGCTGCGCTTCCGCCGGTAAATTCACACCGATCTCGCCGAGGCTGGTGGCCTGTGGCTGGCTGTCGGTCACGGTGAGCCGAAGGTCTTCCATGTTGCCGATATCAAAAACGCCAGCGCCGGTCTCGGGATACACCTGCAGACGCTGTCCAACCGTGTTGACGACATAGCCCTCATCATTCACGCCGAACGCGCCAGCGCGGGTATACAGCAGTTCGCCGTTATCGGACATTGTGAAAAAACCGGAGCCATTCAGACCTAGATCCAGCGAGTTACCGGTGAACTGAATATTCCCATTCGCAAACTGCTGCGGACTGGCAGCCACGCGCACGCCGGACGACATCACCTCAGCAAACTCGATCCGGCTGCCCTTAAAACCGATGGTGGCTGCGTTGGCAATGTTGTTGGCAGTGACATCAAGATGCCCTGCGGCTGCGTTCAGTCCACTAAGTGCAATTCGAAAAGCCATCCTGTAGCCTCCTGATCAAGAAATTTGCTGTACTTGGTGAAACGGCACCTGCATGCCGTTCGCCAAAGAGAGAACGATGCCACCGGCACCGTCGAACAAGACGCTCTGCACCTCGGAAGAAATTGTGGTCGAAACGGCCTGTAGCGCACCTTCTGTTTCAGCCCGCGCACTGACGGTGTAAGACCCCGGTGTCGCCGTAGTGCCGTCCGCCAGCAGGCCGTCCCAGCTGAACAGCGTCTCACCACTGCTCTGCGAGCCCAACTCCATGGTGTGCACCAGTTGGCCAGACGGATCGTGAATTTCGACGAATACATTGCTGGAACTGGCAGGAAGCTGTACCGCACCGACGAGTTCGCCGTCCTCTGGCAGCACCGCCACATTGGCATCTACCATCACGCTGCGATCGATCAGGCTAGCGGCCTGCAGCGATTGCCCACCAAAGATCGCTTCACCCAGCTGTACGAAAGACTGCTGCATCTCATCAATGCCCGCGGCCGTTTCAAACTGCGCCAGCTGGCTGAGGAAATCGCCGTTCTCCATCGGCTCCATCGGATCTTGATTCTGCAACTGCGCCAGCATCAGTGTCAGAAACGTATCCTCAGCGCTCTCCTCGGTGCTCTGGGTTGCGGGTGCGCGAAGTCCGAGCGCTTGCAGGTCAGTTATTTCCATATTCGTTCCGTCTCGAGTGAACCGGGCTACTGCCCGATCTGAAGGGTTCTAAGCAACATGTCTTTGGAGGTGTTAAGCACCTCCACGTTATTCTGGTAGGCGCGCGATGCGGACATCATGTTCACCATCTCCTCCACCACATTCACGTTGGGCATGAACACATAGCCCTCATCGTTGGCCATGGGGTTGTCCGGTGAGTAGCGCATTAACGGTGGCGCGCTGCTCTCAGCGATGCCAAGCACACGTACGCCCCCCTGGGCCGGCGAATGCTGATCAAGGATGGTGGCGAACACCGGGTTGCGCATGCGATACGCGTCCTGCGCGCTGCCCGCGACCACCTCAGCGTTGGACAAATTGCTGGCCGTCACGTTTAGGCGTACCGATTCGGCACTCATGGCGCTGCCGGCGATATCAAACACGCCAAACATGTTGTTGTTCGCGGGGAAAGCCATGACTTACTGCCGCCCGCCGGTAAAGGCGTCGCGCAGGCTGCTGAGGCGACCGCTGATGAAACGCAAACTGGCCTGGTAGCGTAGTGCGTTCTCGGTAAACTGCGTCATCTCAACGTCAGCCTCCACCGTATTGCCGTCCAGCGACGGTTGCATCGGCTGACGGTACATCGGCTGCGCCGGCAGCTGGCTGCTGGTGCCCGTGCGGCGGGCGCGACTGATAGATGCACCGGTGCGCCAACCGTAGGCGTCACCGACGTACTCATCGCTCCAGTACCCGGCGGTATGGCGCGCTCGTGGGACCTGCGCCGAGAGCACGCTTCTGAAGTCCAGATCCTGAGCCTTATAGTGAGGCGTGTCCGTATTGGCCAGGTTGGTCGCCAGCATGCTCAGGCGCTGCCCGCGCAACTGCACTGCCTGCTGATGAATTCCCAAAGCTTTGTCAAAACTGAACATGCGATAACTTCCTTTAGATTGTGTCCGCTCGCCAAGTACCCGTAGCAACAAACGTGCCAGCCACCCCAGCAAATCCACGCAATACCGCCACCGTCTATGTGTGAGGCGCCTGCCGACGCGGCCCTCGCATCGCGTAAAGCACTGATTAAGTTTGGGCTTTGGAGGCATCCAGGTCACCCAATCTGGGTTGGACCGAGCGCCCGTCACCTGCCCGCACCTGCGCGTTGCCACGGCACGGCTAGCAGCCGGCAAAGCGGCAAGACTTGCCGGCTACCGGCAACGGCCGAACGCGCCGGGCGGCAGTGGCTTGCCGGTCGGCGCTGCCGCCGCAGCAATGCTAAGGCGACCTGACTCACACTCTGGCATCCTTGCCCGCCGAGCGGGCGGGCTGGCACGGGACTTGTATGGATACCGCCATGCCGAAGAACCCAACACCCCCTGCCACCCGAACGCGTCAATACGCGCGACGCGCGTGGCGCACGCACATCTGGCTGCTGCTGGTTGGCCTGGTGCTCGGGCTGACGCACCCGCACATCATCTATGCTGATGTGCTCGCCGCTGCACCCGTCGGGCCGGATGATCAGTCCTATCAGTCCATCCAGAGCATCCGCACAACGATCGTCTCTTATATGAGTGCACGCTTGCCGAGCGACGGCATCGAGCGCTCAATAGAACCCGGCCGGCTGGATCCGCGGCTGCGCCTGCGGCAATGCGATCAACCGCTAGAAGCATTCTTACCTCACGGGGCCAAGATTCGCGCCAGCCTGTCTGTCGGCGTGCGCTGCGTCGGCACCAAGCCCTGGCGCATCTACGTGTCTACCCGTATCGCCAGCCGTGGCAACGTACTGGTAGCCGCGAGCGCATTGCCCCGCGGCACCGTGTTGGCGGCCCATCATCTGCGCGTGGAGCAGCGCGACCTGGGGGGCATCCATCACGGCTATATCGCCAACAAGGAGCACGCTCTGGGCTACGCCCTGAGGCGTAATGTCGCGCCCAACGGGGTGATCACCCCCGCCATGCTGGCCCAGCAACATCTGGTGCAGCGAGGACAAAGCGTGACGCTGGAGACTCGGGTGAGCGGATTGCATATCCGAATGGCCGGGCTAGCGCTGGCAGATGGTCAGGCCGGCGCGCGTATTAAGGTAAAGAATGTGAGCTCGCAGCGCATTGTAGAAGGCATAGTCCGCAACAAGGAAGTAGTAGAAATCGTTTACAAGTAGACACTTATGATCTCTCCGTGACCCGCATCACAATAATCCTAAAGTTAACTGACAATAAGCCGATACAGAGGCTGTTCATCAATGACTTTGGAGATGCAGTCATGAGCAACAAGATTGGCGGTACCGGTCCGAAAGCCATCGGGCGGATCGCCGGATTACAGCGTTACCCTGCCCCTTCGGCCGGCTTTGTCGCCACGCCGCAGGGGGTAAGTGCCGATTCTGTCACGTTCACCGAATCCGCCAGTCTGCTGCGCGCAGCCGAGGCGGTCATCGAGCAGAGTCCAGAGATCGACTCGGCACGCATCGACGGTATCAAGCAGGCGATTGCACGCGGCGACTACCAGGTAGATCCGCAGCGAATCGCAGCGCAGATGCTCAAACTTGAAGGGCTCCTGCCCGCCTCGGGGCCAGCGCGACGCTAGCCCCGCGCGTGGTCGCGGCAACGACGTCAGCAGGCATCGTGACCGGCAAAGCAGGGCCACGTAACGAGAAGGCAACAGGATGATCAAACACTCTAAGTCCAACGGTGCGGCCCCCCAGGTGCCGGACCCCATCGCAGACCGCCAGCAATTCGCGCACCTGATAAAAGCCCTGGACGCGCAAGCCCGGCAATTGCTTGGCATTATGCAACAGGAGCGCGAGGCGCTTGCTACGTCCAATGCCGAGCAGGTAGCGGCGTGCTCGGCGGACAAACGCAACGCCCTTGCTGCACTGGACACGCTGGAACTGCACCGTCGGCAGCTTTGCGAGGAGACCACCGCACCAGGCACGGGTGCGGATATGCTGGCGAAATTGCAAGCATTGGCAGATCACTTGCCGTTGCTCAATCGTTGGCAAGCAGTGCTTTCGCTGCTAAGTGAGTGCCGCGCGCTGAACCGCGCCAATGGACAGCTGCTCGACCGGCAACATCACCGTATTACCGATACGCTGGCGCTTTTGCGCAGCGGGCTTCCGCACAAACGCCTGTACGGGCCGGATGGCATCACCACCGAGCACGCCTGCGCTGCCCCGCTCGCGAGCGCTTGAAGCGAGCCGGTGCCAAACCCGATTGGCACGCACGACGTCCAACGCTAAAGAACGCCCTGTCGGCGCCGATAGGTAGCCTGTTGCGAATGCCCAAGACGGGTTCGCCCGCGTAGCTCAGGCTAGCGCTGCGGCGGCCGGTTTTGCATAACCGGCCGCCAGCGTTGCGCCATGCCGGCATCTATACAGGGACGGAAGACACGCAGTGGATCTAGCGACCTTAATCGGATTGGTTGGCGCATTTGGCGTCGTAATGGCCTCCATTCTCACGGGTGGTGCGGCGGGCGTATTCCTCAACATACCCTCGCTGCTCATCGTTGTGGCGGGCACGCTACTGGTAGTGATGATGAAGTTCTCACTTAAACAATTTCTGGGTGCCGCCAAGGTTGCTGGCAAGGCGTTTATGTTCAAAACGGCCGAACCCGAAGATTTAATCGAAAAGGCCGTCGAGCTGGCGCAGATGTCGCGCCAAGGCGGCCTGCTGGCGCTTGAGAGTGCGGAAGTGCCGGATGAGTTTATGAATATCGGCATCGGTTATCTGGTGGATGGCCACGACGCTACCACTGTACGCACACTGCTCACCAAAGATATGACCGAGACGGTCAAACGCCATCTGGAAGGGCAACGCATCTTCAAATCCATGGGTGACGTAGCACCAGCCATGGGCATGATCGGGACGCTGATTGGCTTGGTGCAGATGCTCTCGGTGATGGACGACCCAAAGGCCATTGGTCCGGCCATGGCCGTGGCGCTGCTCACCACACTGTACGGGGCTGTCCTTGCCAACATGTTCGCCCTGCCGGTAGCCGATAAGCTGGCCTTGAGATCGGATGATGAGAAGAAAGTGAAATCGCTTATTATTGATGCCCTGATGGCTATCCTGGATGGCCAGAACCCACGTGTGATTGAAGGCATTCTGCAAAACTACCTGCCCAAATCGAAACGACCAAAGGCAGCTGAATAGCCGTGGAGGACGAAGAAGAGGCAAAACCGGCGGAAAGTGCTGGCGCCCCCGCATGGATGGCTACGTTCGCCGACCTCATGTCATTGCTGATGTGTTTCTTCGTATTGATGCTGGCCTTCTCCGAGATGGATGCGCAGAAGTTCAAACAGCTGTCCGGCTCCATGCGCAATGCGTTTGGCGTGCAAAGCGACATCAAGGCGATGCAGATGCCCAAAGGCACCAGCCTGATCACCAAAGAATTTACCCCAGGCAAACCGCAACCCACCCCATTGCGTTCGGTGCGCCAGTTCACCATTCAATCCAACAAGAACACACTCAAGTGGATTGATGAGCGGGATAAGGATGTGCGCAAGATCAAGCGCACACTGCAAAAAGAGATTCAGGAAAAATCGGTATCGGTCGAAGTGGATGGCGAGCGAATCATCATCCACATTCGCGAGAAAGCCTCGTTCCGCAGCGGTGCGGCCGACCTAAAGCCTGAGTTTGCGCCCGTGGTGCGCAAGCTGGGCCACCTGTTGGGCGAACTCAAAGGCGAAATCACGGTCGCCGGGCACACGGACGACATTCCGATTTCGACCGCCCGTTTTCGATCCAACTGGGATCTGTCGGCCTCCCGGGCGGTGTCGGTTGCGCATGAACTACTAGGTGCCAGCTCGCTAGAGCCTAGCCGCTTCGCCGTGACCGGCCATGCCGACACTAAACCGGTCGCGAGCAACAGCCATCACGAAGGGCGCAGCAAAAATCGTCGAGTAGACATCACCATCGTGCGCAGTCTTGAGGAGGCCCAAAACCAGCGTGGTCCCGATACCCTGGTACTCAGCGCCGGGGAACCATCGCAACAAGTCAGCGGAGCACTCAACAACCTTGGCACCGACGCACAAAGCGCGCCTATCAGCGTTCCGCAGGCGAGGACAAACTTAGACGGTGAGGAAAATGAGCAATAGCAACCGACGCGAGTGGTTTCGTATCGACAATCCCCTGGCCATCGACTTCCGCGTGATCAGCGAGCAGGAGATGAATGAGGGCATCGCGGTCCTGGAGAGTGGTGGATTACCTCCCGGCGGGGCCTCAGCCATGCTGTTTGGCATGGAATCTGAGATTGACGCCCGGCTGCATATTCTCTCGCATGAATCGCCTGCGGCTGCCGATGCGCTGAGGCTCATGAACGACAAGCTCAACGCGTTAATTAACGTATTGCCTATGTTAGCTGGCGATGAACCCGCGTTAACCGAGGAGCCATTGCGTGAGGGCAACGTCAGCGCCTCCGGCATGGCCTTCGTCAACACCACCGAAGTCCCGGCACAGACCTGCCTGTACGTGCGCGTTGCGCTGGCGCCGAACTACTCTTACGTTGAAACCTATGCCCGGGTGGTGAGATGCGA